>NZ_JBHYIQ010000047.1:10613-65689 GCF_042739895.1 Amycolatopsis sp. NPDC059021 | reverse complement strand
GGCCCCCCCCCCCCCGCACCCCCCCCCTTGGGCCCTTCACGCCAACCACACCGGGGCTCAGCGCTGTGATGGAGGCCTTCACGGACCTGCGCCGCTTCACTTCTTGCCTCCGGACAGCTGGGTGAGGACGTCGGTGACCGGCAGCGGCAGCGGCGGGAGTTCGCCGGTCTGGAGCGAGGCGATCACCTGCGAAAGGCTCGGCAGCTTCAACGTCCCGTCGAGCACCGGCGCGAGTTTCTTGCACATGTTCCCGATCACGTCGGGAATCTCCTTCGGCGTCCCCGCGCTGATCAGGCGGCACAGGGTGAGCACGGGCGGATGGGTGATCTCGTTGAGGTTGTCCCGCACGGCGATGGTGCCGGACGCCGCGTCGTAGGAGTTGATGAAGTTCGTCGCGCCCACCGGGGCGACGTCGAGCACCTCGGCCAGCGAGGAACGCTGGTCCACCAGCACCTTCGTCAGTGAAGCCAATTTGTCCACATTGGATGCGAGGGCGTCCTTGTTGTCCGCCACGAACGTCTTGACGTCGCCGAGCGCGCCGCCCAGCGAGCTCAGCGCCGCGCCGACGTCACCGGAGTCGGCGGCGAGGAAGCTGCTCACATCGGCGACGCGTTTGTAGAACTCGTTGAGCTGCGCGTCGCTCTGTGCCAGCGCGCCGGTGAACGAGTTCAGGTTCTGGACGGTCCCGAACAGGTCGTCCTTCGAGTTGTCCAGCGTCTTCGCGAGATCCGCGAGCCGCCCGACCGTCGAATTCAGGTTGGCCCCGTTGCCTTTCAGGTTCGCCGCCGCGGTGTCCAGCGCGTTCGACAACGCGCCGTTCTTGTTCGCCCCGTCCGGCCCCAGCGCGGTGGACAGCTTGTCCAGGCTGGCATACAGATCGTCCAGCTCGACCGGCATCGCGGTCCGTTCCTTCGGCAGGACCGTGCCACTGGCCAGGACCGGCCCGCTGTCGTAGGCCGGGGTGAGCTGGACGTACCGGTCGCTCACCAGGCTCGGCGCGACGACGACGGCGCCCGCGTCGGCCGGGATCTGCACGCCGTCCACCCGCATGTCGACCCGCACCGCGTCACCCTGCGGTGTCACGCCGGTGACCTCGCCGACCTTCACGCCCAGCACGCGGACCGACGATCCGGCGTAGAGCCCGACGGTCTTCCCGAAGTACGCGCTCAGCTTGGTGCCGTTGCCGTCCCGCTGCACCAGCCACAACACCGCCGCCAGCAGGAGAACGGCCACGCAGCCGAACGAAACCCAGGTGACGACCTTGCGCCCGCCCCGCGTCTGAATGGTCATCGGCCACCTATCCCCTGGTTCGGCGCGGCGATCGGCGGGGTACAGCCCTCGGGGTTGATCGTCAGCCCGCCCGCGATGATCGTCGGCGGCAGCAGCCCGCACAGATAGCCCTCGAACCAGCGGCCGTTGCCGGTGGCGTTCGCGCCGACGCGGGCGAACGGCGCCATCAGCTGCAGGCTCTTGTCGAGGTTGCCCTGGTTGCGCTGCAACACATCGGTGACCTTCCCGAGCTTCTGCAGCGTCGGTTTCAGCTGCGTGCGGTTGTCCGCCACCAGCCCGGACAGCTGCGCCGACACCTGCTGCGTCCCCTTCAGCAGCGAGTCGATCGCCGCCTTGCGGTTCTGCAGTTCGGTCAGCAGCAGGTTCCCGTCACTGATCACGCGTTGCAGCTGGGCGTTGCGATCCGACAGCGTCTTCGAGACCTTTCCCGTGTTGGCCAGCAATGTGTGCAGTTCGGTGTCCCTCGAGGACACTGTCTTCGACAACGCGGACAAGCCGGACAGCGTGTCCTTCAGATACTGCGGGCTGTCCTTGAGGCTGTCCGAGAGCACGTTGAAACTCTCCGCGAGCTGCTTCGTGTCGATGTCGCCCACGGTGCTCGACAACTGCTGGAACGCGTCCTGCAACTGGAACGGCGTCCGCGTGCGGGCGACCGGGATCGTGCTGGCCGGATCCTGCGCGCCCGCCCCCTTCGGCTCCAGCGCGAGGTACTTCTCCCCCAGCAGCGTCTTGATCTCGATCGACGCCGAGGAGGCGTCCCCGACCCGGACGCCCTTCACCCGGAACTTCACCAGCACCTGTTTGCCAGCCAGGCCCACCGACGTCACCTCGCCGACCTTGACGCCGGCGACCTCGACCTCGTTGTCCGGCTCCAGACCGGCCGACTCGCCGAAGTACGCGGTATACGTGACGCCGTTGCCGAACAACGGGAGCTGATCGGAGAAGTACGTCGTCAGCGTGACGAGCACGACCAGCACCAGCGCGATCCCGCCGACCATGGCCTGGTTGCGGTCCTTCAGTCGTTTCACGGGCCGCACCTCTCCGGTCGCTGGGTCGCGGGCAGGGGCAGGATCGGCAGCTCGATGTTGAGCGAGGAGATCCCGATCCGGCCGTTGATCCCGCACAGGTAATAGTTGAACCAGCTGCCGTAGCTCAGCGTGCGGGTGAACTTCTGCAGGTTGCCCGGCAGCACGCTGAGCAGATGGTCGAGCAGCTGTTCGGAATCGCCGAGGTTCTGCGACAGCGTGCCGAGCTTGTCGACGTCGTCCTTCAGCGCCGGGCGCGCGTCCGCGAGCAGGCCGGTGGTGGCGTTCGTCAGCTCGTCCAGCGCGCCCACCGCGTCCCCGATCGGCTTGCGTTGTTCGGCGAGCCCGCTGACCAGCCGCTGCGTCTGGTCGATGAGATCGCCCAGTTGCGGGCCGTGCTGGTTGACCGTGCCGAGCACGGTGTTGAGGTTCCCGATGACGTCGCCGATCACCTTGTCCCGCCCGGCGATCGACGTCGTGAGCGACGCCGTGTGTGCGAGCAGGCTGGAGATCGTGCCGCCCTCGCCCTGGAACACGCGGATGATCTCGCCGGAGAGCTGATTGACGTCCTTCGGGCTCAGGGCGCGGAAAAGCGGTTTGAAACCGTTGAACAGCACGGTGAGGTTCAGCGCGGGTTTGGTCCGTTCCAGCGGGATCGTCCCGCCCTGGGGCAACGTCTTCCCATCCGCGACATCGGTGCCGAGCGCGAGGTACCGCTGCCCGACGAGGTTGCGGTACTTGATGGTCGCGGTCGTCGACGCCGGGAGCTTGTACGTCGCTTCGACGTCGAAGTGCACCTCGGCGAAGTTCTTCTCGCCTTCGGTGACGCCAATACTGCCGACCTGTCCGACCTTCACCCCGGCGATGCGGACGTCGTCGCCGACCTTCAGCCCGGAGGCGTCGGCGAACTTCGCGGTGTACCCGGATTGCGCGCCGAAGTTCGTGTTCGCGATCGTGGCGCCGAGGATCCCGGTGAGCACGACGGTGACCGTGGCGAAGATCAGGATCTTCACCAGCGAGGGCACGAAACTCCTCACTTCAGCTCCACCTCCGCTCCGCGGTACAGCGGCCCGACGAGCAGGCTTCCCCAGCCCGGCGCCTGATCCGGCGCGACCCCGAGCGCGGGCGACATCAGCAGGTTCATCAGCTGCTGCTCGTCCGGCGAGCCGATCACCGACGACCCGCCCGACCCGCCGGGCGCGCCGCCCCCGGACGTCACGGGGCCGGGCAGCCTCCCGTCGGGCGACTTCGGCGGCGCGGGTTTGCTGGAACCGTCCTGGATCGGGCCGTCCGGCGGGTATTGCGGCCAGTGCCCCGGTTTGGGCACCTGCGGATAACAGCGAGGGCCGCGTTTGTCGGTGTACTTGGGCTCGTCGACGCCGGGCAGGTACTTGCCCCGGCTGGAGGTGAATTCGATCGTGACGCGGCTGACCTCCGGATGCGCGGTGCCCTTGCCGAAGGCCAGTTCCGCGTTCGGCACCGAATCGGCGAGCTGCTTGAGCATGCACGGATATTCCGGCGCGTACTTCGCCAGCACGTCCAGCGTCGGCTGGATCGCGGTGGTGAGCCGGATCAGGTTGTCCTTGTTGACGGTGAGGAAGCTCGTCAGGTCGGTCGAGGCCGCGGACACCGTCGCGTACAGGTCGGCGAGGCCACGTTGCTTGTCCACCAACGTTTTGCTGGTCGTGGTCAGATCCGACAGCGCGGTGATGAGGTCCGGCCCGGCCTTGTCGTAGATGTTCGAGACGTTGGCCAGCCCGGTGATGTCGGCCTTGAGGTTCGGCAGCGACGGGTTCATCTTGCCCAGGTAGTCCGAGAGCTGGGCCAGTGTCTGGCCGAGCTGCTTGCCGCGCCCGTCCAGCGCCGTCGACACCGCGGTGAGCGTGCTGGACAGCTTCTCCGGTTGCACCGCCTGCAACAACGGCATGACGTCGCCGAGCACCTTCTCCAGCTCGATCGCGGAACTGGTGCGATCCTGCGGGATCACGTCCCCCGCTTTGATGTGCGGCTGTGCTTTTTCCGGCAGTTGCAGCGCGACGTACCGCTCGCCGAACAACGTCTTCGGCAGCAGCCGCGCCGAGACGTTCGCCGGGATCACGCCGATCTTGTCCGGTTGCAGCGCGAGATCCAGCGTCGCGTGATCCCCGTTCGTGCGGACGTCGCGGACCTCGCCGACGAGCATCCCGCGCACCTTGACGTCCGAGCCCACCCGCATCTGGCTGCCCACGTGGTCGGTGTCCAGCCGGACCAGCGTGACCGAGGTGAACGCCTTGTCGTAGAAGGCGATCGTCAGCGCGAAGAACAGCGCGGCCACCACGAGGAACACCAGCCCCAGCACCTGGTGGCGGAGTCTGTGCAGCACATCGCCGCGCACGCTCATGCGATCGACTCGCTTCGCGAGACAGTGCTCGATCCCTTTTGGCGCATGATATCCATGATTCGCTCGCAAGCGTCGCTCATCCGGAAATCCTCACCGTCGTGTTCGCGCCCCAGATCGCGAGGCTGAGGAAGAAGTCCAGCACCGAGATCAGCACGATCGACGTCCGCACCGCGCGGCCCACCGCGACCCCGACCCCGGCGGGCCCGCCACTGGCGTTGTAGCCGTAATAACAATGGGAAAGGATCACGATGACGGCGAACACCATCACCTTCGCGAAGGACCAGAGGACGTCTTCGGGCGGCAGGAACAGCGTGAAGTAATGGTCGTAGGTTCCCGCGGACTGGCCGTAGAGCCAGATGGTGATCTGCCGCGAGGCGAGATACGACGAGAGCAGGCCGACGGCGTAGAGCGGGATCACCGCGGTGACCCCGGCCAGCACCCGGGTCGTGACGAGATAGGGCATGCTCGGCACGGCCATCACTTCGAGCGCGTCGATCTCCTCGGAGATCCGCATCGCGCCGAGCTGGGCGGTGAACCCGCAGCCGACCGTCGCCGAAAGCGCGAGCCCGGCCGAGAGCGGCGCGACCTCACGCGTGTTGAAGTACGCCGAGATGAACCCGGTCAGCGCGGCGGTGCCGAGCTGGTTCAGCGCCGAATATCCTTGCAGGCCCACGATGAGACCGGTGAACAACGTCATCCCGATCATCACGCCGAGCGTCCCGCCGATCACCGCGAGACCGCCGGTGCCGAAGCAGACCTCGGTCAGCAGCCGCAGGGTTTCCCCGCTGTAGCGGCGAATCGTGCGCGGCGCCCAGGCGAGTGCCCGCGCGGCGAAGGAAAGCTGCTTGCCCAGCCCCTCCAGGCTCGCGCCGGGACGCGCGATGACTTCCAGGGTCCGGTCGGACACCAGGGGTTGCTGGATCGGTTCGGCCGTCATCCGCTCACATCGCCTTCGGCGGCACGATCCGCAGGTAGATCGCGGTCAGCACCACGTTGATGAGGAACAGCAGCAGGAACGTGATGACCACGGCCTGGTTGACCGCGTCGCCGACGCCCTTGGGCCCGCCAGCCGGGTTCAGCCCGCGGAACGCGGCGACCACCCCGGCGACGAAGCCGTACAACAGGGCCTTGATCTCGCTGATCCACAGATCGGGAAGCTGGGCGAGCGCGTTGAAACTGGCCAGGTACGCCCCCGGCGTCCCGCCCTGCAGGACGACGTTGAAGAAGTATCCGCCGAGCACGCCGACGACGCTGACCAAGCCGTTGAGCAGCACCGACACCACGATCGCCGCGAGCACCCTCGGCACGACCAGACGCTGGATCGGGTTGACGCCCAGCACCTCCATCGCGTCGATCTCCTCACGGATCTTGCGGGCGCCGATGTCGGCGCAGACGGCGCTGCCACCCGCGCCGGCGACCAGCAACGCGGTGATCAACGGGCTCGCCTGCTGCACGATCGCCAGCGCGCTCGCCGCGCCGGTGAAGGACTGCGCGCCGATCTGCTGCGTCAGCGAACCGAGCTGCAGCGCGATGACGGCGCCGAACGGGATCGCCACCAGCGCCGTCGGCAGGATCGTGACGCTGGCGAAGAACCAGCACTGCTGGATCCACTCCCGGAACTGGAACGGGCGGCGGAAGATCGCCCGAAAGACCTCCCAGGACAACGTGGCGAGCCTGCCGACCTGCGTCAGCGCCGCGGTTCCCGGGAACGTCGCGGTTGCCACGGCACCTCCCAGTAGTTACCTACTCATGAGTCTTACTCATTCCCCGACCCCGCTTTCGGTTAGCGGTGTTCACTCCGTCCCTTCGGCAGCTCCCTCTCATACCTTGAGAGAGTGCGTCGCCGTCGCTCCGCCGTCGGCGGCGAACTCCGCGCCGGTGCAGTAGGAACTCTCGTCGCTGGCCAGGAACAACACCAGTTGCGCGATCTCCTCCGGCCGCCCGACCCGGCCCAGCGGGACCTTCTTGGCGATGAACGACATGTCGACTTCGGCGCCCACCGCGGCCGGGATCATCGGCGTGTCGATCGCCCCGGGATGGACCGAGTTGACCCGGATGTTCTTGGCGCCCAGTTCGAGCGCGGCGACCTTGGTCATCCCGCGGCTCGCGAACTTGCTCGCGGTGTACGCGACGAGGTAGGGCATCCCGGCCAGACCCTCCACAGAGGACACGTTGACGATCGAGCCGCCACCGGCGGCCGTCATCGGTTCAACGACCGAACGCATCCCGAGAAACTGTCCGATCTGGTTGACCCGGATGACGCGCTCGTAATCGGCGAGCGCGGTCTTGCCCAGCTCCGAGAAGTGCAGGATCCCGGCGTTGTTGACCAGCACCGTCGGCGCGCCGAACTCGGCCTGGGTCCGCGCGATCGCGGCCTCCCAATCGGCCTCGGAGCCGACGTCGAGATGCTGGTACACCGCCGCGTCCCCGAGGTCGGCCGCGACCTTTTCGCCGTCCTCGTCGAGGATGTCGGCGATCACCACGCGCGCGCCTTCGGCCACGAAAGCGCGTACGGCGGCTTCGCCCTGCCCGCGCGCACCACCGGTGACCAGCGCGACCTTGCCGTCCAAGCGTCCCGTCACTTCAGCTCCTCGGTAGGGGTCACGGCATTGTCAGGGAAGGGCGAGAATGTCGGTGGCAGCGAACATCCGCTCCGGTTCACGCCCGGCGAAGTAACCACCGACCGCGGTTTCGAGTTCCTCTGCGGTCCAGACACCGTTCGCGGTGTCGAAGCGCTGCTCCACCTCAGGGGGTTTGAGCAGTGCGACCATGCCGCCGTGCACGACGAACACCTGGCCGTTGACGTTTTCGGCCGCGGGCGAGGCGAGGAAGGCGACGAACGGCGCGACGTGCTCCACCGACAGCGGATCGACGCCTTCTTCGGGCGCGTCGCCGAAGACGGCTTCGGTCATCGCGGTCCGCGCACGCGGGCAGATCGCGTTGGCACGCACGCCGTAGCGGGAGAGGCCTCGCGCGGCGGACACGGTGAGCGCGGCGATCCCGGCCTTGGCCGCGGAATAGTTGGGCTGCCCGGCCGAGCCGACCAGGAACGCCTCCGACGCGGTGTTCACCAGCCGCCCGTACACCGACTTGCCGTCCAGTTTGGACTTGTCGCGCCAGTACTTCGCGGCGTTGCGGGACAACAGGAAATGGCCGCGAAGATGGACCGCGAGCACGAGGTCCCACTCCTCGTCGGACATCCCGAACAGCATCCTGTCCCGCAGCACGCCGGCGTTGTTGACGACGATGTCCAGCCCGCCGAAGTGATCGACCGCGGCCTCCAGCAGCGCGTCGGCGGTGGTGCGCTCGGCGACGTCACCGGCGACGGAAATCGCCTTCCCGCCCGCCGCCTCGATCTCCTCCACGACACTCTTCGCGTCGCCGAGATCGTTCACGACCACCGCCGCCCCGGCCTTCGCCAGCGCGAGGGCTTCGGCCCTGCCGAGCCCCGCACCGGCGCCGGTGACGATGGCCGTCCGGCCCGCCAATGTCTCGCCTACGGCCGCACTCACCGCGATGCCTCCTCGTCGAAGCACGTCGGGCCGGGTCCAGCCCGCCTCTCGCCCACAGACTAGAATCTGTTCTCGTACTTATCAAGGGCAAAATTAACAGCACTAACCCGCCATGAACAGGGCATTCTTCGGGCAACCCGACACAGCTTGCGAAACATGTTCTACCTGATCCTCCGGGATCGGCGACCGGACGACCAGGTTCTCGTCGTCGTCGAGGTCGAACACGTCGGGCGCGAACCCGACACACACCGCGTTCGCCTCGCAGAGCGAGCGGTCCACCTTGATCTCCATACTTCCTCCCGTCCGCGAAGCCTGGTACAACTAGAACAAGTTCTACTGTAGCCCCGAGGCGGGTTCACCCACCACAACGAGCCCTGCCGGGCGGAGGTGACGGATGCGGATCGACTACACCGAAGGTCAGCGGGAACTGGCCGGTCAGCTGCGCGAGTACTTCGCCGAGCTGATGACCCCGGCCCGCCGGGAGAGCCTGGCGGCCGAAGGCGGCGAGTACGGCGATGGCGTGGCGTACAAGGAGATCGTGCGTCAGATGGGCCAGGACGGCTGGCTCGCGCTCGGCTGGCCCCGCGAGTACGGCGGTCAGGCCCGGCCGATGCTCGACCAGCTGATCTTCACCGACGAAGCGGCCGTCGCGGGGGTGCCCGTCCCCTTCCTGACGGTCAACACCGTCGGCCCGACGATCATGCGTTTCGGCACCGAAGAACAGAAGGCGTTCTACCTGCCGAGGATCGCCGCCGGGGAGCTGCACTTCTCGATCGGCTACTCGGAGCCGGAGGCGGGGACGGACCTCGCGTCGCTGCGCACGCGTGCCGAACGCGACGGCGACGAGTACGTCGTCACCGGGCAGAAGATGTGGACCAGCCTCATCGAGTACGCCGACTACGTGTGGCTCGCCGTGCGTACCGACCCCGAGGCGCGCAAGCACAAGGGCCTGTCGATGCTGATCGTGCCGACTACCGCGCCCGGCTTTTCGTGGACGAAGGTGCACACCGTCGCGGGCCCCGGCACCAGCGCGACCTACTACGACGGCGTGCGTGTCCCGGTCGCCAACCGGATCGCCGACGAGAACGCCGGCTGGCCGCTGATCACCAACCAGCTCAACCACGAGCGCGTCGCGCTGACCTCCGCCGCGCCGGTGATGAC
Organism: Amycolatopsis sp. NPDC059021; assembly: GCF_042739895.1. Taxonomy (NCBI): domain Bacteria; kingdom Bacillati; phylum Actinomycetota; class Actinomycetes; order Pseudonocardiales; family Pseudonocardiaceae; genus Amycolatopsis; species Amycolatopsis sp. NPDC059021. Next base: position 56,321 of record NZ_JBHYIQ010000047.1, on the reverse strand, counting down.
GTCCCTGCGCGAGGTGCGGGAGTGGGCGCAGACCACGAAACTGCCCGACGGCAGCCGCGTGATCGACGCCGAATGGGTGCGCCTGCACCTGGCCCGCGTGCACGCGCACGCCGAGTACCTCAAGCTGCGCAACTGGCGGATCGCCTGGGCGGCCGCGGCGAGCGAGCTGGGCCCGGCAGAGGCGTCGGCGACGAAGGTGTTCGGCACCGAGTTCGCCACCGAGGCCTACCGGCTGCTGATGGAGGTGCTCGGGGCGGCCTCGGTGGTCCGCGACGGCTCCCCCGGCGCGCTGCTGCGCGGCCGGATCGAACGCCTGCACCGGTCGTCGCTGATCCTCACCTTCGGCGGCGGGACCAACGAGGTCCAGCGCGACATCATCGCCGCCACCGCCCTCGGCCTGCCGGTCACGCGCTAGCTGAAGGGGACTTTCCTCGCGTCGCATGCGCTGAAAGTCCCCTTCGTCGCATCACATCGGACGAAAGTCCCCTTCAGCACAGGAGCCCCGATGGACTTCTCCCACTCCGAAGCACAGCAGGCCCTCTCCGGCCTGGCCCGGAAGCTGCTCACCGACAAGGTCACCCCGGAAGTACTGGGCCCGCACGGATCCGGCGGATTCGACGCTCCCCTGTGGACGGACCTGGCGAAGGCGGGCGTCCTGGACGCGGCACTCCCCTCGTCGGTCGGCGGTGGCGGCTTCGGCCTGCTGGAGCAGTGCTCGGTGCTGACCGAGATCGGCCGCGCCGTCGCACCGGTGCCCTACCTGTCCTCGATCACGATGGCCGCCGCGGCGCTGGCCGAGTTCGGCACGCCCGAACTGACCGAACGCTGGGTGGTCCCGGTGCTGCGCGGCAGCCGCGTCCTCGCGGTGGCCTTGCCGGACGCGGGCGCGCCATGCGGCTTCACTGCAGAGTCCACAGTGGACGGCCCTCAGCTCACCGGTGCGCAGTCCGCCGTGCCGTTCGCGGCCTTCGCCCACGGCCTGCTCGTGGAGGCGGCCGCCGGGGACGGCCACGAGGTGTTCCTGATCGACCGCGAGGCCGATGGCGTGGACATCGCGGCGCAGCACACCGTCGACCACGCCGACGCCGGGTTGCTGGAGCTGACCGGTGCGCCAGCGGTGTCACTGGGCGACGTCGGCGAGTGGCTGCGGCTGCGCGGGACCGTCGGGCTGTGCGCGCAGCAACTCGGCGTCGTGGAGCGGGCTCTGGAACTGACCGCGGCGTACGCCCGCGAACGCAAGCAGTTCGACCAGGTCATCGGCGGTTTCCAGGCAGTACGGCAACGGCTCGCGGACGCGTATCTCGACGTCGAGGCGGTCCGACTGACGCTGTGGCAGGCCGCTTGGCGCCTCTCCGAAGCACTTCCCGCCGCCGAAGAGGTCGCGACCGCGAAGTTCTGGGCCGCCGAGGCGGGCCACCGCGTCGTGCACACCGCCGTACACGTCCACGGCGGCGTCGGCATCGACGTCGACCACCCCGTGCACCGCTACTTCGCCGCCGCCAAACGCCTCGAATTCACCTTCGGCGGCGCCACGGCCCACCTCCGCGCCCTGGGCACCCAGCTCGCCGACACCCCCGCCTAGTGTCGAGTAGAGCGGGGCAGCCCGAGCGACTACGCACGACGGCTGCGGGATCAAGACGGCGAGGGCCACGAGACCAGGGACTGCCTTCCGATCTGCCGGCCGTTGTTCCTGACAATCACCTCGGTATCTGCGATCTCGTACTCATAGGTACCGTTGCGCGCCAGGTAACCGCGCGGAGTGGCGGTCGCTGGCACTGTGATGGCCTCCTCCGGATTCGCTGTGTACGCCCCGTGGTAGTACAGCTTGCCGGATGAGTGCTTGCACAACACGATCTGTTTGTCGGTCGTTCGGTAGGCCACCACGAGCTGGGCCGAACCACCTTCGGGCAGCCTCGCGGCGATCCGGGCCGGGCATGGGGTGACGACCGGCGTCGACATCCCGGGTGCTGGGACGTTCCCCGCCGACTTGATCACCTCCGCGCAGCCGCGGACGACGAACAGGATCACCAAGGCGGCCCCACCAAGCCAGAAGATTCCCTTCACGATAGCCGCGGCCGGGAACGGCCGTAACGTCGTGGCCGGGCGAACCTGTCGTGGGGCGGGAGGCACGGCCGATGCCGGCAGGGGCCTCGTGCCGGATTTCGATGGGCGATACCCCACGGTGCCGGAAGCCGGAGGCGCGAAGAACACGTCCGCCTCTGGAACCGGCGTGGACACGGATTCATCCTTCCGAGCGGCCGGTTCCAGCGGCTCGCGCCTAGGCTTCGTGCTTTTGGGGGCCGAGCCGGGCCCAGGCCGGCGAGGTGACCTGGGCCCCGCCGGGCGCGTGCTACGGGTTTTAGGACCGGGACCGACCGTCGGCGCGTTGACGGCCGCCGCGCGGCCGGTGTCGCACCCCAGACACCGTTTGCGTCCTGGGTCGTTCCACACATCACAGCGAAGGCACTGCCAATGGCGGTCGGACGTGGGCTTCGCCTTCACCGTCACCTCGCCGCACACCATGCAACAGTCCTTGCCGACCACGTTGTACGTGTCGCAAGAAGAACAACGCCACGTGCTGTCTGCCACTGCAGGTCCTCGGGCTATCGGTGGTACTCGTGCCCGGCACCCCCATCGGTACCGGCGCCTTTGCTGGCTAACAGCTCTTCGGTGTCCGGATTCGGACGGAAGGTGACCCAGTGGCCGTCACGAACGGCCCCGCCGTCACCGATCACCGATTGCCCGGCCAGGAGGACGCCCGCACCGGTTCGCCGGGCACGAGGCCGCCACCCGCCACGCTCGTTGAGGCGCCGGACGATCGACTGGGCAGCGTGCAACGCGTGAGTGGGTGCGAGGAGGCAGAGATCGGTGCTCCCCCGGCTGGCTACGTCAAGGGGCGCCGCGCCAGGAACAAACCGCATCGTGATCCGTAACAGGTCCGGCACGTCGGTGTGGATGCTCGCGTACGTACACCACATGGCCGGCAGTTCGATGCTCACGTTCTCGGTCCACACCACGGTGATCCTGTCCTCGTACCCGTACAGATACGCGCCAACGCATTGCAGCTCGGTCCGCAGGGTGAGAGCGGGGGCCACCGCCGCGCGTTCGCGCCTGTCAGGCCGCACGCGTCGTTTCGGCAGGCGGATCCCGAACATCACAGGCTGTTCGCGATCGTATTGATGATCTCGTCCAGTTCGAACTCCTCGAGCCCTTTGCCCGCCTTCGATGGGAAGTGCATCGTGAGATTCCATTCCTCCGCTATCCCGTTCCAGGGTTCGGCCTCCGGAGCGAACAGCACCAGCCGCTTCGCGGAGTTCTCCATCAACGACTCCTGGCTGCGGGCGTAACCCCACCACTCCATCAGTTCATCCAGGTCGCGGGGCATGTTCCGCGGGTACGTGCTCGCCGATGTCGCTGCTGGACTGCCCAACGGGTGTGCCGGTGCGTCGGTGAACACGACGACAACGTGCCGACGGCGATCCAATCCCTTCTCCCACGGCGACCTGATGGCGAGAGCCAGCGCCTCCAGTCCCGACTCCGGTATGTCACCGCCACCGATGGGCTGCAGTTCGCGGACGAACCGCTCGAACTTCTCGGCCTCTTCCGGGAATCGACAGAAGTCCGTTTCCTGAATTGCATCATCGCCTTTGTCACCGAAGTCGCGGAACGCGATCACCCTCAGCCGGAGCTGACTGATCGCCTTACCTTTCCCAGCCATCACGGCGGCGAGCCGCCTGTGGAAGGTGAGCGCGCTCTGCTTGACCATCTCCAGCACCGGCGTCATGCTCGCCGTCACATCGATGCAGAGAGCGATATCCACCGCGTACTCCAGACTTCCCTGAGCGCGGCCTGACGAGTTCTGCGTCATTCTTCACTCCGATCCAATCGGCCAGCGCGGCTGGCCCTTGTCTTGCCTCAACCGTCGTCGCGGATGTTGATGCGCACCCGGGACGTCTTCGGGCTTTCCGCTCCCGCGCCGGGTGGCACCGCCGGTGCAGAAACGGGGGTAGGGGTGGCTGCCCGTCCCCCGTCGATGTTGATCCGCACCCCGGAGCGCTTCGTGGGGGCTGCGGGCGGGTCGGTCACCGCCCTCGCCTTCGTCCTCTGCGTCAGGACACAGATGTCGGGGTCCCGGAGGGTGGCCATGAAGGAGTTCACGTTCGGCCGCTTGCCGGGTGACTGTGCAGTGAGGTGCTGGATGAGCATCCGCATACCGGGGGTCAGCCGGTCGTCGATCCGCAGTGGCACGTCGCTGATGACGGCGTGCGCCGCGGATGCGAAACGGTCGGGGAAACCCGGCAACGTGCCGGTGACGTACAGGTGGGTCATCAGGCCCAATGCGAAGAGGTCTACCTTGGTGGTCAGATATTCAGGTCGCACGTCAGCGTCGCCCTGCAGGTAACGTAACCATTCAGGTGCGCCGTACGCGGAATCGCCCGCGATGGCGCCGCGGTCCGGCGGCTTCGTCGTGAGGTACGAGTCGTCGAAGTCGATGAGCTTCGCCGTGTGGAACGTCTTCCCGGGCTTCTTCTGGATGAGCACGTTGGCCGGTTTCAGGTCGCCGTGCACCACACCGATGTCGTGCAACTGCCGCAGGCTCAGCGCCAGCGTCCGGAGCAGGACGATCTTCTTCCGTGGATCCAGGGACTGCGGGCTCTCCAACGACGCCACCGAAATGCGTTCGGTCACCTTGTAGTAGGTAGAGCCCTCGTGGAAAAAGTCGACCGCGAGGACGAGGTTGCCGCCGCCGACGGCGTCGGGCTTCAACCGGTCCATGATGGACCGGTGCCGCTGCTCGAACTCCTGGCACTCCGCCATCCGCCGCCGTTGACTCGCCGAGCCGGTCCCACCATCACGGGGACGCTTCGGTTCGAGGAAAGCCTTGAGGAAGTACTCCTTGCCGCCCTGCTCCGCGAACGCCCAGACGCACTTGCCGCCGCCGTCGTTCGTCGGCTTGCTCGTGATCCGGTAACCGCGGATGGTCTCGCCGAGCTTCATGTGTTGTCCTCATCGACCTGCCGCAGCCAGAGCTCGTAGTTCGGCCGGTACTTGTCCCATGTCTCGGCCTGCCAGCGCCGCAAGCCCCCATCCTGGCCGACGGTGCCGACAGGAGGTCCGCTGTAGGAACGGAAAACATAGTCTGCCCGGCGGCTGAAGCCTGCCCGCAGGGTGCGGAAATCCCGGTATCCCGACGCCACCAGGCTGAGTGAGGCGTCGTCGGCGCTGTAGGACACCACTCGGCCCGCCAGCCGCTTCGCCCAGTCGAGGCCGTTATCGGCCTGCTGGAGGGTGTTCAGCAGGTGCCACTCGAACTGCGCCGGGGTGGCGACGTACCCGAAGAACCCATCAGTGGCGCAGACCAGCACGGTCGGCAGGTCCAGGGCGACCTGTCGGGTCTCGATCTCGAAATGCCGGTCGGCGCAGATGACATTGGTCATCGGCGGGTCCTGGAGCAGTTGCTCCAGCGCGTCGGTCTCCACGGTGTGATCCCTGCTGAGGGGGTGCAGGCCGGTGTTATGCGCCAACACGTACGCCCTGGAGTCACCAGCCCACAGCACCTGGCAGTCGACCACCGAGCCACGTGGGCGGTAGAGCACTGCCGCCATCGTCGTCGGCAGTTCCCTGCGCATCGTCCCGACGATCTTGCTGCGCGTCGGGCTCCGCCACTGGGCCAGCGTCGCGTGCAAGTGACGGCGCAACAGCTCCACGTCGTACGGTCCCTGCCCCCGAGCAACGGTGTGGAACCACTTCTGTACCTCCGCGCGAGCCACCCGGGCACCTACCCATGCGCCGCTGCGTCGCTTGCCCTGCGGGGACCGGTACGCCATCGCGGCCCCCGCCCCACCGGCGCCGTCGAAGGCCCCGATCAGTCCCTCACCCGTCGGCACGTGGTGCAGCAGCAACGGCTCGGCGTCCTCGCCGTACCCTGGGAGCTGAGTCTGCACCCCGATGGCCAGGACGCCGTCGCTCTCGTGGCACCAGGCTTGACGATCCTCGCGGGGGGACGGAGCCGGTGTCATCTCGTCATTGAGTCCTGGCATGTGTTCAGGCCCGCGTTCCCCGGACTCGGCTGGTCCGTTTCCCCGGGACACCCCGGCCAGCCCCGTCATCCGCCGTCCGCCCGCTCCGCTCCGCGGTGGCGTGGCCGCCCGGCGGCTCGTCGGCCGGTGGCCCGTCAGGGGACGCCGACCGGATAGATTCCGCCGGAGCCAGCGGCTCCAGCGCAGCTGCGGGTTCGTGCGGGCTGCCTACGGTCACCCCGCTGTCCCCGCTGTCCGCGCCACTGGCCTCGGCCCCGGTGCTGCTGGTCAGGGCACCACGTACTCGGCTGCCGCCGAAGAAGGTGCCGGGGCGAGCGGTGACGCGATCGATCAGCGGGCGTACCGCATCGTCGATCATCCACGGTTCCAGGTCGGCGCCGGTGTGTTTGAGCACCGTGTCGAGCATCGCGCTCAGCTCCGCCCGCTCGGTCGCTTCCGCCTTGGCGATCCACTCCAGTGCGGCGCGAGGCCCCTCCCGTTCGACGATGCCCGCGAGCAGGCCTTCAACGCCCTCGTCCCGCATCATCTGCAGGTGCCGGTGTCGGCGCATCTTCTCCAGCCGGGTCTCTCGCTCCAGGTCGCGGAACGCTCGGCCGCTAGTTGTCACCTCGTCCTCGTCGACGAGCAGCTCCACCCGGACGTTCCGCAGCCGAAGCGCGTTATCACCGGCGAAACCAGTCATCAAAGCGTTAAGCGCGTTCTCGGCGGCGTGAAACTCACGAACGTCGTAGGCACGAGACGTATCCCGGAGCATTCGCCGGATCGGGTCGTACAACGAGCCGCTGACGTCTCGGATGCCACGCGCGACGACCTCAGCTGGGTCACCCACCCAGCAGTTCAGAGAGACCTGGGCGCGGAAGCCGAAGTTGGGGTCACGGCTCAGCAGCGTCACATCGAGCACGAGCCGGTGTTCGCTGACGTCCACCAGGAGCTTGTACCGATATCTGCCATGCCTGGCGTCTGGGACGGGTTCACCGTGACGGATCGTCACCGGTGCCCCCTCGTGGGGCACGAGCACCATCGCCGTGCCGGGGCGCGGCTGCCGCAAGGGCTTCAACCATCGAACGGTAGGGAGTTCCTCGCTACGCAGGACGGGGTCATAGGTCAGTTCCACCTCATACGCCTTCCGTGAGGACAGCCGGTCACGCCATGCGCGTAATCGCGGTCAACAGCCTGGATGCTGCCGTGGACGGGTTGATGCGATCATCGGCCCACTGGCGGAGATGCCACTCGAGCCGTTTGCGGTGGCCGCCAGGGCAACGGGCGACGCCGAGCATGACGTCGCGCAGGTTCGCGTAGGCCGTCCCACGACCGTTGCCGTACCGGTCAAGGCAGTCGCGCAACGCATTCAACGCTTGGGTCTGCGCGGGTTTACGAGCCAGCGCACGAGCCCACAGTTCCACCAACCTCGGCTGCCACCTCGGTGCCTCGTTGAGCAGGACCGGCTCTACGCCATCCGGCCCCGGCTGGCAGGCGACGAAGGAGAAGACCGACAGCGCCTTGGCGACGAACGGGCTGGAGTCCTGTGGCTGCGACCAGTGCAGCAGACCGGTCAGCACGGCATCCGCCTGACCGTGTTCGACGAGCCGCAGGACGCTGTGCCCCACCGGAACCAGGGTTGCCCAGTCAGGACGGTCCAAGCTGGCGCGCAACACCGCCATGGCTCGTGCGGGTGCCTGAATGCCTACCAGCCCACCCGCCACGGTCGCCGCCGTCAAACCCAAGCGCCTGCCGAAGGGCGACGCGGTGTCCGCCGCCCAGGTCTCGAGCACCGTCCACATCGGTTCGGTGAGATCAGGGTGGGTCCCCGCGACGTCCACCGCCGTGGCCGCGGCCTGGCGAACCGCCCTCGTTTGGCTACCCGCCCACGACCGCAGGTAGCGATGCAGGGCATAGCCGTAGTCGCTCCAGGCGATCACTCCCGCCGCAACCGAGGTGCGGGCACGCACGTCGACGTCCGGATGGGTCACCAGGCGCCGCAGCCATTTCTGCAGCACTGGACGGAAACCATCCAGATATGTCCAGGCGTAGCCGAGAACGGCCTGCTGCACCAGCGAGTCGCGGAACCGTACTCGTGGTACCGCAAGCACAGCACCGAACTCGTTCACCTCGGACAGCACCGACACTTCCAGCCACGGATGGTCTGAAGTGAGCCGATCGCGGAACCGGAGATCCGGAGTTGGTTCAGGAACCGCCACCAGCAACCGGTAGAGGTCCATGGCTGCGTCCGCCACCGCGAGGTAGCTCGCGTCCTCCAGCGCAGCAGCGGCCATGGCGAAACAACGGGTGGGAACGTCCTGGTGGGTGTTGAACCACTGGTGTACCTGCCGGGTGGGGTCACACAACGCCTTGACCTCGGCGGCCAGGTCACCTCCCGCCTTGATCACCTCGGCAATCCGAACGGCGACGTGCGGCTGGGGCTGTTCACCGAGCAATCCCAACGCGCCGCAGTCGCGGAGCCTGCCGTCCAGGCTGGCCACGGCATCGGGCTCCGGCTCGTGGCCGAGCACCCTGCGCTGGATGATCCGGGCGGGGTCCACCAGGCCGAGTGACACGAGCAAGCCGCTGGACCTCGTTCCCGCGTCCAGGAGACCGCCACGCGCGGGACCGGAAACCAAGACCAGAAAACTATCCGCTTCCCGCACTCGGGCTGTCATGTCGGTCAGCCAGTGCTCGGTGATGATGTCCGCGGAAATCCCCGCGCCACCAGCGGGTGCGTCATCGAGCAGGATCACGTACCCGCAACCCCGCTCGGGAGGTTCCCACGTCAGGTTCCCGACCGCCGAGTCGTTCGCGACTCGGAAGCAACAACCGTCGTCGTCCCCTGGGGTGTCGGCGAGCACCTCGGCCAGAAGGTTGTAGGCCGTTGCCTCCCTGCCGGTGCCTGGCGGCGCCGCGAGCACGACCAGCCGTTGGCTGCCCAACCGCTCGAGCGCGTCGTTGTACCCGTCGGGCGGGCAGAAGAAATCAACGTACTCAGCCAGGTCCGCGCTATCGACGCGAGACAGCCTTGTGTCGGCCCGACTCGACAGAGCGCCGGGGCCGACGGCGAATCCACCGCTAACGCTCACAGATCCGTTGAACAGGGCCACACTGCCGATCCGTGTGCCGGTGGGGTCACGCTGGAGCCTGGTGGCGACCCGCTCGGCGATGGCGGCGGCTCGAGCGGCCTCCGCGTCATCGACGTCGTCACCGCCCCGCAACGCCTTCAGCGCGTCGTCCTCCGAGACCGGCTTCTCGTCCTCGTCATCGGCTCCGACCCCCTTGGGCAGTGCGTCGGCGTCTCCATCGGGCCGTACGGGCTCGTAGTCAATGTCGCGCTCAGGTACCGCAGTCACCGCTTAACCTCCGATCCGGAATCCGCCCCTGTTGATGACCACCTTCCCGTTGTAGACAGCGGCATTCCTGACCTTCTCGGCGAAAATCCCGCCCTTGGCCAGTGCCGGCCCGTCGTCTACGAGGCGTTCGACGCCCTGCCGAAAGGATTGGTCGGCCCGCAGCGAGACGACGAGGGTCTCGCATAGCTGGCGCACGGCGTCGAGGTCCCCTGGGCTGGACAGCACCCGGGTGAGGGTTGCCGTCGCACGGTCATCGCCGTCAAACTCGTTGCGCAGAAAGCGGACGAGGTCCCCACCTGGTACTCCGGCGCGTTCAACAGAGCCATCTCTCGCCGTGGCGACAACCAATTGTGCCGCAGAACGTGCCAGCGTCTCCGCCGCCTTGTCGTATGAGGTGGAGCCGAGATTTGTCAAGGGTTCCTCAATCGTCGCAGTGGGTTGGTCGGACATGTCCCAGCGGAGGGCCGGGTCACCGTCGATGACACGCTGGTTAAGCTTGGTGAGAGCTGGGCCCGGCTCGTCCCCTAGTTCCTTGAGCTCCTTGCGCAGTTCCCGGAACACCTGGAGCGCATCGGGGATACGGCCGACCAAGCAGTAGGCGTTCATCAACAACTCGGCGACGTCCTCGTCACACGGATCGAGCTTGATGAGCGTTTCGAGCCTGGTCAGGGCCTGGTTGGGCTCGCCGAGCCGGAGCTCGAGCCTGGCGCACTGTGTGAGCGCACGTCGGTATTCCTGTTGCAGACCGACGCGGACGCCTGCAATCCAGCCACCCTCCAGCCGGTGTAACGGTTCCGGTTCTGCCGTGTGGATCGATGTCTCGGTCCACTCGTTGAGACCCGCGCGGATGTGGTGGAGCGCTTTGACTGGTGCCCGTTCGGCGAGTCGTGCCGCCTGGGAGCAGCTTTCGCGGAACCTCCAGAGATCCACCCGCTCACGGGCCACCCGCATGCGGTACCCGCCTTCCCCTGGTGGCAGCAGGTGCCCCTCCCCGGGCTCGGCCGTTTCAAGACGGGCGCGGACTTCGGTTGCGATGTTTCGCAACCGAGCTTGGGCGGTCGCTGGCGGGTTGTGCTCCCAAAGCCGGTCGATCAGCGTGTCCTTCGGCACAGGACGACCGTCGGCGAGCAGCAAGACGGCCAGGAACAGCATACGTTTGGGTTCACCGATGCGGACGAGCCTCCCATCCACATGAGCGGTCACTACGCCGAGCAGCCGGAAATGCACTGGCACCTCCTCACACTCCCGACGGCCGTGTCCGCACTGGTAGTTCCAGTGCGATTCGGGTGCGGGTACGGAACGCTTTTCCGTACCCTTGCCCCGCAAGCTCGTTCTCGTCGGGCAGCAACGGGCCGCCCTCGAGAGTGAGGAAAAGAAAATGAGCGAGTTCGGGAAGACCAGGATTGCCGGCGGCCACGGGTGGCGGATCAGCAGTCGGTGTCAGGGCGGCGGCTGCGTCGAGGTCGACATCACCTCTGACGTCGTGTTGGTCCGCGACTCGAAGGAGGTGAACAGTCCGGTCCTGAGCTTCACCCAGGAAGAGTGGAACGACTTCCTGGAGGGCGTGCAGAACGGGGAGTTCGACCTGACCTGACGAGCCCTGCGCCCGTCGGAGGGGCCGAGGCCGGAGAGTCTCGGCCCCTCCCGAGACATCGGAGCCGCGTTTTGTCAGTCGTTGTCCACGGTCTTCCGCAGCTCTGCGGAAAGTGCCGTGACAAACGCGCGGAACTCGCTCCCGAAGATGGCCGAACCACATAACATTGACCATTTCTGTTGGTAGATCGCTACATCGTCGAGATCGTTGACTATGAGGTTCGCGTGCAATGTCTCAACTTCCACGAGGTCGTCCAGATCGCCGTCGTTCTCGGCGTAGACGATGAACGCGTGCGGCGCTGGAGCCATTGCCTGCTGCCCATGCGGGACGACCCCAATCAACACATTGTCGAGCGTGCTCACGGCGACGAGCCGGTCAAGTTGGGCGAGCATGGAGCTGACCGCAACCGGTCGCCAGCGCAGCGCGGGCTCGGTGATCAAGAACTCGAACCGCCGATCCTCCTTGTACAACAGGACCTGCCGGTCCATCCGTGCGGCGACGGCCGGCGCCACCGGATGATCGGGGGTCGGCTGAGCTAGCGAGTACACGCGGCGTGCGTAGTCGGCGGTCTGCAGCAGGCCGGGAACCACCGATGGCTGGAAGGTCCGGATGAGGCGCGCGCACTGCTCCCGGTCCTGTATCTCCGTCTGCATCTGGGAATCGGGTCCCACAGCGGCGCGAAAGGGGCGCACCTCGGTGAACACGGCATCGGTCATGGCCACCAGCCATTCCCGCCGATCGTCCGATGCTCCCGTGGCACGTGCCCAGCCGTCCACCTCGGGCAGTGACGGGACCGTGCGCCCGGATTCGATCCGAGACACCTTGGACTGACTGATGCCGATCTGCTGAGCGAGTTCGCGACCGGAAAGCCCGGCCAGGTCGCGCAGGTGCCGCAATTCGGTCGCAAGCCGCAGCCGCTTCGCCTGTGCCCGGTCACCCTCATCCGCAGCCCTGGTCATGGTTCCGACATCTCCTTGCGCCAGCCAACGTGCTCCCCTCACATGATCCACTCTGATTCGATTGATGCAGACTGTGTCACGCGTGAGTCGCGCTGTCAACTCTCGCGACCCGTCAAGAGCGCAGGGTTTTCCTAGAAGCTATCGAACACATGTTGACGTGCACCATCATGATGATTCATAGTGATTCACTATGAATCATCATGATGCTTCTCCTGCTCGAGGGCGATGTCCGTGCCGGGATCGCTTGGCTGGACGCGCAGGATCGAACGACCCTTGCCGTGATGATGAGTTGCCGACGATCGGAGACGAACAGCCAGGCTGGGAGACGCACGTGGTCGACGTGTTCTTGTCAGGAATCCGCGATCTGATCTCAGGGAGGTCGCTGTGGATGATCACAAGTTATGGCTCAGTGTTCACTTTGGTGGCGCGGTCCGCATCGGAAGCCGTACGGGCCCTCGTGCTCGCGGTAGCACTGTTCGCACTGCTGCTCACTGCGAGGACCGTGCGTCAACGCCGTCATGGCCGCAGCCGCCGATACAGAAAGGGACCTCGCCCGGAGAACGGCCGGTAAGCCCCTGAGTCACGCCCCGCCTGCGGCGCGCTCACCAGTTCTGGCCCGCTACTCCTCAGATGACCCTGGTGACCGGATCGACAGAGAAGCGGCGATCACTATGCTGAAGGCCCCAGCATCGCGCGGCCACCTGCCAGCCGCTTCCCTAACCTCACAGATCAGTACATCTAGTCGGTGGGGGTGATGGCGCGCAGGCGGCGGGGACCGGTATCGGGGCGAGTCGGGGGCGGGCCGAGGACCAGGCGGGCGTTGGCGACGAAGGCGCCGGCGGGCGAGGCCAGGATCGGGTCGAGGGCGAGCGAGCGGACTTCGGGGTTGTCCTCGGCGAGGGCGGCGACGCGGAGCACCATGTCCTGCAGCGCGGGCAGGTCGGCCGGTTCGTCGCCGCGGTAGCCGGTGAGCAGCGGGGCGGTGCGCGGCTCCCGTAGCAGGGTGGCGGCGTCGACGTCGGTGACCGGGATCGCCCGGTAGGCGCGATCGCCCAGCAGCGTGCTGACCAGGCCGGACAGCCCGAACGACACGAGCGTGCCGAACGACGGGTCGTCCTGCAGGCCGATCACGCAGGAGATCCCCTTGGCCGCCATGCGCTGGACGTAGACCTCGTCGTCCCCGGACACCTCGCACAGGCCCTCGTACGCGGTGCGCACCGAGTCCTCCGAAGTCAGGTCCAGCCGCACCCCGGCGAGATCCGGACGTCCGCGCAGCCGCTCGTCGACCGCCTTCAACGTCACCGGATAGCCCAGTTCGGCGGCCGCGGCCACCGCTTCGTCCACTGTGGACACGACGCGGAACGGGACGACCTCGATGCCGTAGCAGCCCAGCAGCCGGACGACGTCGGTGTCCGAAAGCAGCGTCGTCTTCCCGTCCTCGGCGTCCAGCAGTTCCCGCACGATCGTCTGCGCCTGCTCGACGTGCAGCCCGCCCGGCCGCACGAGTGTCCCTTGTGGACGCTGACGCCACGCCGCGTACCGGATCACCCGCGCCAGCGCGTTCACCGCGCGTTCCGGGCTCGGGTAGCTCGGCACCGAACCACGCGTCGGCGTCCCGTCGTCCGACAAGACCGCCAGTTCTGCGGGAACGCCTTCGGCGGCGAGGAAGGTCGACACTATGGGCTTGTCCCGTGCCATTTCCACGACGGCTTCGCGCAACGCCCTCGCGTACGCTGTGCCCGGAATCGCCAGCGGCGGCACGAAAACCACGACGAGCGCGTCGGTATCCGGGGAGTTCAGGGCTTCGCGCACGGCCGCGGCGAACTCCTCCGGACCCGCCTGCGGGCCGACGTCGACGGGGTCGAACGCCAGCTTCAGTCCCTGCGAACGCGCGGTGTCGGCGGCGAGCAGGCCGATGGCGCTGGAGTTGCCGACGATGCCGACCCGCGGCCCCGCGGGCAGCGGCTGGTGGGCGAACACCAGCGCGGTGTCGAACAGCTGCGCCAGCGACTCGACCCGCACGACCCCGGCCTGCTCGAACAGCGCCTGCACGCTGGCTTCGTCGACCTCGGCCGAGGTCGCGGCCAGCTGCGGGCGCACCGCGTGCCGCCCGGACTTGACCGCGACGATCGGTTTCGTGCGCGCGAGCCGACGGGCGAGCCGGGCGAACTTGCGCGGGTTGCCGAACGACTCCAGATACAGGAGCACGAGATCGGTGTCGGGGTCGGTTTCCCAGTACTGCAACAGGTCGTTGCCGGAGACGTCGGCGCGGTTGCCGGCGGAGACGAAGGTCGACAGGCCGAGCCCGCGCGCCTCGGCGTCGGCCAGGATCGCGGTGCCCAGCGCGCCGGACTGGCAGAAGAACCCGGTGCGCCCGCGCGCGGGCAGCCGGGGCGCGAGGGTGGCGTTGAGCCGCACCGACGCCGCGGTGTTGAGCACGCCCAGCGCGTTCGGGCCGACCACGCGCATACCGTGCGCCCGCGCCTCACCGACCAGCCGCAGCTCGGCGTGCAGCCCGAGCGGCCCGGCCTCGGCGAACCCGCCCGACACGATGAGCAAGGTCTTGACGCCCTTGGCCAGCGCACCATCCAAAACGGACTCGACGGCTTCGGCGGGCACCGCGACGATGGCCAGGTCGACCGAATCCGGGATGTCGAGCACCGAGGAGTAGGCCCGCACCCCGCGGACCGACCGGTGCTCGGGGTTGACCGGATAGACCGTGCCGGTGAAGTCGGCGGCCAGCATGTTGGCGAACGCGACGTGCCCGACCTTGGTGGGGTCGGCGGAGGCGCCGATGACCGCGACCGACCGGGGATGCAGCAGGTTGTGCACACTGCGAGCCTCGGCGGCCTGCTCGCGCGAGCGCGCGACGGCGAGGGACTCCTCCGTCGGGTCGATGTCGAACTCCAGATGCAGCACGCCCTCCTCGATGGCGCGGCTCACCTGGTACCCGGCGTCGCGGAAGACCCGGACCATCGCGGCGTTCTCGGCCAGCACCTCGGCGGTGAACCGGCGCAGCCCGCGTTCCGAGGCCGCCGCGGCGAGGTGCTCCAGGAGGATCGAGCCCAGCCCGCGCCCCTGGTGCGCGTCGTCGACGACGAAGGCGACCTCCGCCGAGGGACCACCGTCCAGCCGTTCGTAGCGGCCGACGGCGATGATGTCGTCGCCGAGCATCGCCACGAACGCGACCCGGTCGTGATGGTCCACAGTGGAGAACCGGACGAGATCGCGCGGCGGGATGCGCGGATAGGCGCCGAAGTAGCGGAAGTAGCGGGTGCGTTCGGACAGCTTGCCGTGGAAGGCGACCAGCGCGTCGGCGTCGCTGGGCACGATCGGTCGCAAGTGGACGGTGCCGCCGTCGGACAGCACGACGTCGGCTTCCCACTCACGCGGGTAGTCGTACGGGTCGCGTTCCTCGGCCGCCATGCTCAGTCCCTCGGGTCGTCCGGATCGAGGCCGTGCAACGGGAAGACCGCGCGACGCGTGTCCCGGATGGCGATGTCGACCGGATCGTCGACGTCGTCCCCCCATGGCTTGAACGCGGTCTCCCTGCCGTCGGTCATCGCGGCGGGGATCTCCGTGTCCGGCGCCGCGCGGCCGACGTCGGACACCCACTCCGGCGGGAGTTTCGTCTCCGGCGCCACGTCGCGGTCGAGCACGGTGGCGATGAGGTGGGTCCACGAGCGCGGTACCACCCGCACCAGCTGGTAGCCGCCCCCGCCGACGGCGAGCCAGCGCCCGCCCGCGTAGGTGTCCGCCAGCTCCCGCAGTGTCGTGTAGATCGTGCGGTGGCCGTCGACCGACAGCGAGAGATCGGCCAGCGGATCCTCCTCGTGCGAGTCGACCCCGCACTGCGTGACGAGGATCTGCGGCTCGAACTCGGCGAGCAGCGACGGGACGACGGCGTGGAAGGCACGCAGCCAGCTCGCGTCGCGGGTGCGCGGCGGCAGTGGGATGTTGACCGCCGTGCCCTCGGCGCCGCTCTTACCTGTCTCGGCGGAGTAGCCGGTGCCCGGCCACAGCGTGAAGGGATGCTGGTGCAGGGAAACCGTCAGCACGCGCGGGTCGTCGTAGAACGCGGCCTGCACGCCGTCGCCGTGGTGGACGTCGGTGTCGATGTAGGCGATGCGGTCGAAGCCGTGGTCGAGCAGCCACGAGATCGCGATGGAACAGTCGTTGTAGACGCAGAAGCCGGACGCGCGGTCGGCCATCGCGTGGTGCAGCCCGCCCGCGATGTTCACCGCGCGGGTGGCCTCGCCTTCGGCGATCTTGCGGGCGGCCAGCAGCGTCGAGCCGACGACGAGCGCCGAGGCGTCGTGCATGTCGCTGAACACCGGATTGTCGTCCGTGCCCAGCCCGTGCCCGACGTCCCAGCCGACCAGCGGCGCCTGCCGGACCGCTTCGAGGTACTCCGGGACGTGCACCCGCAGCAGTTCCTCGTCCCCCGCCGCGTCCGGGACGAGCAGTTCGACGCCGTCGAGCACGCCGAGTTCGGTGGCCAGGCGGATGGTGAGCAGGAGCCGGACGGGGTTGAACGGGTGCTGCCCGCCGAGGTCGTACCCCAGCAGTGCGGAATCCCAGACGACGGCGGGCGAGCGCATGTCCGCACTGTAATGCCCCGCCTCCCGCGAGGCAGGTCTCAGCCGACGTCGGCGATGCAGACGACCTTGTTCCGGCCGCTGCTCTTGGCGCTGTAGAGGGCCTTGTCTGCCGCTTGGAGCAGCCGGTCGAGCGCGGCACCCGCGGCGGGATAGGTGGCGACGCCGATCGAGGCCGACAGCCCGTCGATGACCTTGGCGCGGCTGCCGTCCGTGATTTCGACGCTGAGCCCGGCGACGGCCTCGCGGACGCGTTCGGCCACTGTGCGGACGTCGGTCTCGCGGATGTCGGGCAGCAGCACCACGAACTCCTCGCCGCCGAACCGGCCGACCGAGTCGTAGTCGCGCACCGCGCCCTTGATCGTGCCCGCCACGGCGCGGAGCACGGCGTCCCCGCCGAGGTGCCCGTACTGGTCGTTGATCCGCTTGAAGCGGTCGAGGTCGACCATGAGCACCCCGAAGCTGGCCTGCGGCAGGCGTTGCGCGCGGTGCAGTTCGCGGGTGGCGAGGCTGTGCCAGCCGGTGGTGTTGAACAGCCCGGTCTTCTCGTCGGTGGTCGCCGCGATCTCCAGTTGCTTGACGAGCACGGCCCGGTGCAGCACCAGCAGCGGCGGCACGATCATCAGCGCGAGCGCGGGCAGCGTCGCGAGCGTGAGCGCGGTCAGCACGCCGAGACACAGCGTGGCGACTTCGAGCAGGTTGTCGCCGAGCCCGCCGAACAACGTGCGGAACGAACGCTTCTTGACGGTGAGGCCGGGGACGGTGATCAGCGCGCCGACGACGAAGTAGGTGGCCGTCACGATCGCGATCACGATGACGCCGGCCCAGCCCGCGTCGAGCGCGGCGTACATGCTCGGCACGCCGCTGCGGGCAAGGACGGCCGCCGCGACGTGACAGGTGACGACGACGAGCGCGGCGTTGAAGACGACGCGGAACAGCGGGGCCCGGCGGATGCGGTAGAGGCTCCGCGTGCCGAGATGCAGGTACAGGATCGCGACCAGTGCGGTGACCAGAGCGGGCGGCAGGAGCAGGACGCCGGCGAACGTCCACACCGACGTCATGTTGATGTGCGGGGTGTCCGAGACGAGGCGGCGGACGCGTTCGATCTGACGGCCCAGCTCGGCCTGCAGGATCGCCAGCCCGGCGAGCCCGGCGAGGATCACGACGTCCCGCACGCGGGTCGCCCGGCCCGCAGTGGCGACCGTCGCGGCGACGGCGACGAGTTCGATCAGCAGGCAGTAGGCGATCAGCCCTGGGCGCTGCGCCCAGAGCTTCCACCGGCGAGGTGACAGAACGTCACCGATGCGGGCCGCGGCGCTGTGCGCCGTCTCCGCCCCATCCATACTCACGGTGGTGCACCCTCCTGGGTGATCTACGAACCGTGTCCACCCAATCACGACCAACGGCCTCGATCGATGGACGTTACTCGATTGGAGCAGTGAAGGGAGGCGGTCGGCATGCGCAATCGCGAGACCTGAGCCCGCCCCATTTCCCCGTATCCGCTGGGTACCCGCGCTGTCACCGGGAGCAGAGGAGGTGACTGTGATGCGCAACCGCGAAACCTGAGCCGTCCCACGACCTGGAATCCGCTTACCCGTACGAAAGGACGCCGCCATGCGCAACCGCGAGACCTGAGTCCCCGCATCCCATCCGATTCCACCGTTGGCACAAGGGAGGGAAACCGCCGTGCGAAACCGTGAAACCTGAGCCGCCGCGGCACCCCGGGACCACATTTCCCGCGCGCGAAAAGCGCGAAAGGACAGAAAGGACGCTGTCATGCGTAACCGCGAAACCTGAGCCGTCCCGATCCCACCGGGTATCGCAGGGCGGGCCCGGCCCACCGAACACACGGTGCGGCCGGGTCACGCCCGCGATCCCGGGGGCCCGTTTTCCGGGCGGTCGCCAGCCGATCCGTGACTCAGCGTGAGGTTGACGGCGCGGTGTTGTCTTCCCCTGTTCCCCCTCTTCCGGTCGTGTCCGGCGATCAGCCGGGAAGGTCGCCGGTGGCCGCCGGGCGTTCGGGGTCGCGGGACCAGTGCGACCACGAGCCCGCGTACAGCGCCGCGGGCTCGGGATGTCCCGCGACCTCCAGAGCCAGCACGACCGACGACGCCGTCACCCCCGAACCGCAGTAGGCACCGACCGGGCCGCCGGGGCGGACGCCGAGCCCGGCGAAGCGCGCGGCCAGCTCGGCGGGCGGCAGCCAGCGGCCGTCGGCGCCCACGTGCCCGGAGAACGGGGCGTTCACGGCGCCGGGGATGTGCCCGGCCCGCGGGTCGATCGGCTCGGTCTCCCCGGCGTAGCGCTCGCGGGCGCGCGCGTCGAAGAGGACGCCGTCGCGGGCGAGCCGCGCGGCCTCGTCGGCGCCGAGCACCGGCATGCCGCCGGGCCGGACCTCGATGTCGCCTTCGGCCGGCCGCGGGGTCTCCGTGCTCACCGGACGATCTTCGGCCAGCCAGGCCGCGTAACCGCCGTCGAGCACCGCGACCTCGGTGTGGCCCGCCCAGCGCAGCAGCCACCAGGCCCGCGCGGCGACCGAGCCGTCGGCGTCGTCGTACACCACGACCGGGTGATTCGCCCGCACCCCGGCCGCGCGCAGGCCCCGCTGGAGCTCGTCCGGCTCGGGCAGCGGATGACGGCCGCCTTCCCCCGGTTCACCGGCGAGCGTGGTGTCGAGGTCGACGAAGACCGCGCCGGGCACGTGACCCTCACGGTAGGACTCGGCACCGGGTGGCCCGGCCAGCCGCCAGCGCACGTCGAGGACAATGGGAGAGGCTCCGGCGGGCCCCTCGAGCAGAGTGGCGAGATCCGTGGTGGAGATCAGGGGACGCATCGGCCCATCCTCCCGTCACGACGCCCGTCCCCGCAGCTCGGGCGGACTATCCGGCCCGCACGGGTTGTTATCCCCAGGCCTGCCGTTGTTGTCGGGCCCAACGACTACGATATGCAACTGCGGACGAAGGGGACCAGCGTGAACGAACTCATCGACACCACAGAGATGTACTTGCGTACGATCTACGAGCTCGAAGAAGAGGGTGTGGTCCCGCTGCGCGCCCGCATCGCCGAGCGGCTGCAGCAGAGCGGCCCGACCGTGAGCCAGACCGTCGCCCGGATGGAGCGTGACGGGCTGGTCGTCGTCGCCGACGACCGCCACCTGCAGCTCACCGACCACGGCCGCGAGCTCGCCATCGCCGTGATGCGCAAGCACCGGCTCGCCGAGCGCCTCCTCGTCGACGTCATCGGCCTCGAGTGGGAGCACGTGCACAACGAGGCCTGCCGCTGGGAGCACGTGATGAGCGAGGCGGTGGAGCGCAAGCTGGTCAAGCTGCTCGACCACCCGACCACCTCGCCCTACGGCAACCCCATCCCCGGGCTGGACAAGCTCGGCGGCGGTGAGCCCGCGCCCCCCGCCGAGGCCGATCTGGTGCGGCTGGACGAGTTCGCGCGCACCGGGGGCGGCGAGGTCGAGATCAAGCGCATCGCCGAGCACGTCCAGCTGGACGAGTCGCTGATGACCGAGCTCAAGTCCGTCGGGATCGTGCCCGGCCGCAAGGTCAAGGTCGGCAAGGCCAACGGCGGCGGCACCGTCGAGGTCACCGGCGGGGACACCACCGCGCAGGTGTCGAGCTCGGCGTTGCACGCGGTGCTGGCGCAGGCCAGGTGAGCCCGGCGGAGCAGGCCGCGGCGGCGTTCCACGCCGTCCACGGCACGGCCCCGGCCGGGGTGTGGTCGGCACCGGGCAGGGTGAACCTGATCGGGGAACACACCGACTACAACGACGGTTTCGTCCTGCCCTTCGCGCTGCCCCACCGGCTCGCCGCGGCGGCCTCGTCCCGTGAGGACGGCATCCTCACCGTGTCCACGCTCGGTGACGACGGCCAGCTCCAGCACTCCGGCCCGCTCGAAATAGCCTCGCTCGTCCCCGGCGCGGTCGAAGGGTGGGCCGCGTACCCCGCCGGTGTGGCGTGGGTGCTGCGCGATCAGGGCTTCGGCCGAGGCGCGGACGTGGTGATCGCCGGTGACGTCCCGTCGGGGGCCGGGCTGTCCTCCTCCCACGCACTCGAATGCGCGGTGTCGCTGGCTTTGCTGGGGCTCGCCGGCATCGAGCTCGACGCGCCCGCCACGGGCGTGCCCGGCCGTTACGAGGTGGCCCGCTGGGTGCAGCGGGCCGAGAACGACTTCGTCGGCGCGCCGACCGGTCTGCTCGACCAGACCGCGTCGCTCTGCTGCACCGACTCGCATGTGCTCTTCCTCGACGTCCGCTCCGGCGAGATGGAACAGGTGCCGTTCGGGCTGGCCGAGGCCGGCGTGCGGGTGCTGATCATGGACACCAGGACGAAGCATTCGCACGCGGACGGCGGCTACGGGGAACGCCGCCGCGGCACCGAGCGGGCCGCGGAACTGCTCGGGGTCAAGGCATTGCGGGACGTCACCCTCGACGGCCTGGCCGACGCGCTCGCCGCGCTTCCGGCCGAGCTGGCCCCGCTCGTGCGGCACGTCGTGACCGAGAACCAGCGGGTGCTCGACGTCGTGGCGCTGCTGCGCGCGGGCAGGCTCGCCGAGATCGGACCATACCTGGACGCCTCGCACGTGAGCATGCGCGACGACTACCGGATCTCCACGCCCGAGCTGGACCTCGCCGTCGAGTCCGCCCGCGCCGCGGGCGCGCTCGGCGCCCGGATGACCGGCGGCGGTTTCGGGGGTTCGGCCATCGCGCTGGTGCGCGAGCCGGATCTGGACCGGATCGGCGCCGCGGTCGAAGCCGCCTTCGCCGAGGCGGGCGGGCGCCGGCCGCGGTTGTTCACCGCCGTTCCTTCCCGGGGCGCGGGCCGCGACACTGTCTAACGCGGCGGCGACGGCCAGGAGACAACCCCCAGCGGTTCCGGGGCGTCGCCATGAGGAGAGACTGTGCCCCGCAGTCACCACCGAACTCCGCACCAGAAGGGCCACCAAGTGACCGAGGACCAGAGCAGCCTGAAACTGATCGTGACGGGCGGCGCCGGATACGTGGGCAGTGTGTGTGCCGCCCGGCTGATCGAGGCCGGTCACGAGGTCACCGTGGTCGACGATCTGTCCACCGGGCACAAGGACGCCGTGCCCCCGGCCGCCCGGTTCATCGAGGGCGACGCCGCCGAGGTGGCCGCCGAGATCCTCGGCGAGGGCTTCGACGGTGTTCTGCACTTCGCCGCGAAGTCGCTCGTCGGCGAGTCGATGTCGGATCCGGCGAAGTACTGGGAAGGCAACGTCGTCACGTCGCTGCGCCTGCTGGAGGCGATGCACGCGCACGGCACCCCGCGGCTGGTGTTCTCCTCCACCGCCGCCGCCTACGGCGAGCCGGAGGTCTCCCCCATCCCGGAGACCGCGCCGACGCGGCCGACCAACACCTACGGCGCGACCAAGCTCGCCATCGACGCCGCGATCACCAGCTTCGCGCGAGCACACGGACTCGCCGCGGTGAGCCTGCGGTACTTCAACGTCGCCGGCGCGTACGGCGCCTACGGCGAGCGGCACACCACCGAAACCCATCTCATTCCCCTCGTTCTCCAGGTGGCCACGGGCGACCGTGCCCACATCCAGATCTACGGCGACGACTACCCGACGCCGGACGGGACCGCGATCCGCGACTACATCCACGTCGTCGACCTCGCCGACGCGCACTCCCTCGCGCTGAAGCACGCGACCGCGGGCGAGCACCGGATCTACAACCTCGGCAGCGGCACCGGTTTCTCCGTGCGCGAGGTGGTCGAGTCCTGCCGTGCGGTGACCGGGCACGCCATCCCGGCCGAACTCGCGCCCCGCCGTGCCGGGGACCCCTCGGTGCTGGTGGCCGCCAGCGACCGCGCCCACGCGGAGCTCGGCTGGAAGCCGGAGCGCACCGACCTGGCCGGGATCGTCGCCGACGCCTGGGAGTTCACCCGCTCCCGCCACGCCGCTCGCTCCTGACGGGGTCACCCGGCGGTTCGCCGGAGAGACCGAGGTCGGCGACGCCCTCGCACCGCGCGAGACCGGCGAGCGACTCCGGGGTGAAGCCGTGGTCGAGGGCTCCGGCGAGCAGCCGCGACAGCAGATGACCCGGTACGGCCGCGAGCGCGTTCGCCAGCGCCATTCCGGCGAAGGTGCCGTCGGACCGCATGTAGGCCGCATACCCCAGCAGACAGGCCGCTTCGGCCCGATGCGGGGCGGGCAGCTCACGGACCAGCGTGAGCCACAGTGCCTCGGCCTGCCGGGCGATCGGGGTGTCCGCCGGGAGCGCGGTGGCGAGGCAGGCGTCGCGGACGCGTTTGTCGGCGAGCGCGCAGGCCAGCCGGACAGCCTGCTCGTCGGTGGGCGGGCCCGCCCCGCGGCGCTGCCGTTCCAGCGCCGCGCGGATCTCCGCGCCGCCCTCCGCCACCGCGTCCGCCGGATCCCACGGCGGTGCGGGGAGCGCGGCCAGTGCGGCGGCCCGCCGCGCGAGTGCCTCGGGGCACCGGGGTTCGAGCTGCCGTTCCATTTCGGCTCTGCTGGCGAAGGCGACCTGCCCGGATTCCGTAGTGACCGCGGCGGCCACGGTGCCGCGCGGATCCGGCAGGACCCCGCCGCAGACGGTGTCCTGATAACACGCCCATGGCGCGCCGGACACGATCTCCGGGGCCCACAGCGCGTGCAGCATCCGCAGCCCGTGCCCGGCCAGCGCGCGGTCGAGGTGATGGACGAACCCCGCGTGCGGCGGCCTGCCGCCCCGCGGAGGCTTGCCGCCGATCACGGCCGCCGTGACCCCGGTGTGCGGACTGCTCGCGAACCGCTGCGCCAGCGCTTCCGCCTGGTGCGCCCGGTGTTTCCGGGCGGGCAGATCCGCGCGGAGCAGCAGCCCGACGACAGTGCCGGGCGGCCGATGGCCGAGCAGTACCACGGAGTTCTCGGGCCGGAACCCGAACAGGTAGGGGAACGCGGCGAGCAGCTGCGCCGGATCCCGGAGGTCGACCGGATCGGTGCCGGCCGCGGTGGAAGTGGTCATGGGTCCACCTTGCGGCGGGACGGGGCCGTCCGGGGCGACCGCGGCGAATCTGTGGATCACCGGGTCCGGTGTGGACAAGCCTGCCCGGCGGGGGCACGGGCAGGCTTGTCCTGTCGGTGGGTCGCGCTATCCTGCGCGGCCCACCGAGTCATGCGGCCTCAGCCGCAGTGTTCGAACGGGCTCTCGTAGGCGCTGGTCCCGACCGAACCGCCCCAGCGCACGCAGGTCGATCCGGCGGTCTTGGTGACCGGCCCGGCGTAGTAGGTGAAGCTGCCGGAGTCGGTCGTCCGTGCCGAGCCCTGGACTTCGAGGAACGCCGAGACCGGGCTCGCGGTGCCCAGTGACACGGCCTTCAGCGTGGTCACGCAGTTCGCCTTGGTCGAGGCGTTGTACAGCAGGTACGACGTCCCGGCGGTCCCGAGCGGCTGCGAATCCACGACGGAGAACCCGGAGCCGCAGACCTGCTCGGCCGAGTACGGGTTGCCACCGCAGTTGTTCTTGGACGTGAAGTCCTTGTGGCCGTAGTAAGGCACGGCGACGCCGTTGAGCACGGCCTTCTGCGTCACGCCGTTGAGGTTCTCTTCGAAGTGCAAGTGCGGCCCGGTGACCCCGCCGGTCGCGCCCGCCTTGCCGATCTGGGTGCCGCCGTTGACCTTCTGGCCCACCGACACCTCCTGCGCGGACAGGTGCGCGTAGCGGGTCCGCCAGCCGCCGCCGTGGTCGAGCTCGATCCAGCGGCCGTAGCTGGTGCTGCCCTCGTTGGCCACCCTGGTCACCGTGCCCGCGGCCGAGGCGAGCACCGGCATCCCGGTGATGCCCGCCTTCTGGAAGTCGACCGAGTTGGCCGGATTGTGGCCGCTGAACGTCGCGGCGGTGACCGTGACACCGCATTTGAAGGGGACCTGGAAGTTCGGCGCGGCCGACGCCGTCGCCTGGCCGGCGAGTGTCAGGCCGAGCGCGGGCAGGACCGCGGCCGCGGCGAACACAGCGAGCCGTCGCAACCTGGACATGGATACCTCCTGGGGCGGGAAAGCCGGACACCGCACAGCCAAGACCGCCGAAGTACATTTTCCGTACAACCAGCAGAAGGGACGAGCATGACGACACCGCAGCCCGGCCGCCACCCGTCGGTGCCGCCGATGCCGCATTGGGTGCGCTGGGGGCTCGTCGCCGTCTCGATGGCCACGGCGATGCCGCGGGCGGGCACGCTCGGCTGGGTCCTGATCGTGGTCACCCTCGCCCTGTCCCTCCCGGTGCTGTGGTACCCGCTGACCGGCGGCCCGCGCGGGCTGCTCCCGGTGGTGCTGCCCACGATCGTGGCGACCTCGGCCGCCGTGTGGGTGCTGGCGCCGTCCAGCTGGGCCTCCGCCTCGATGTACACGATGACGTTCATGGCGGTGTTCCGGCTGCCACCGGCCTCCGCGATCGCGAGCATCGTGCTCAACCTGGCGGGGATCACGTGGTGGGTGTTCGCGCGGCAGCTCGACATCAGGGACGTCCTGTCGATCTACGCGATCCTGGCCGTGGTCGTGCTGCTCGCCCTCAACCGCCGCAACCGGATGGAGAAGCTGGAGCAGGCCGAACTCGCGCTGGCCCGCGCGCAGACCGCGAACGAGGAGCACGCCAGGTCCGCCGCGCTCGCCGAGCGCGCCCGCATCGCCCGCGAACTGCACGACGTGCTCGCCCATTCCCTCGCCGGTCTCGCGCTGAACCTGCAGGGCGCCCGGCTCATGCTGGTGCGCGACGGCGCGAGCCCGGATGCCGTCGGCCAGATCGAACGCGCCCAGAAGCTCGCCACCGACGGGCTCGCCGAGGCGCGCAAGGCCGTCGCCGCGCTCCGCGAGGACGCGGTTCCGGTGGAGCGCGCGATGTCCGACCTGCTCGCCGCGTACCGCCTGGACACCGGTGCCCGTGCCGACCTCGCCATCGAGGGCGAACCGCGTGAACTGGACGCCGCGGTGGGCGCGACGCTGGTGCGCGCGGTCCAGGAGGCGCTGGCGAACACCCGCAAGCACGCGCCGAAGGCCGACGTCGACGTCACCCTGAACTTCGCCTCCGGGCAGGTCGAACTCACCGTGGCCGACCACCAGGGCAGGCGCCCGCCGGAGGCCCCGGCGGCAGGCTACGGTTTGCGGGGAATGGGAGAACGGGTCGCGTTGCTGGACGGGCGGCTCGACAGCGGGCCGGTGGAGGACGGATGGCGGATACACCTGACGGTGCCGGGGTGAGTCGGGGGGTGGGAAAACCACTGAGCGTCGTGCTCGCCGACGACCAGGCGGTCGTCCGGGAAGGTCTGGTGACCCTGCTCGGCCTGCTGCCCGGTGTCGAGGTGGTCGGTTCGGCCGCCGACGGGCTCGCCGCGCTCGCACTCGTCGCCGAGCACAAGCCGGACGTGCTGCTGGTCGACCTGCGCATGCCGCGCTGCGACGGCGTGGAAGCCACGGAACGGGTCCGCGCGGAGCACCCGGAAACCGAAGTCGTCGTGCTGACCACCTACGCCGACGACGAATCCCTGCTGGCGGCGCTGAAGGCGGGTGCGCGCGGTTTCCTCACCAAGGACGCCGACGCCGAGGCCATCGCCCGCGCGCTGCACGCCGCCGCGGACGGGCAGTCCACTGTGGACGCCGAGCTGCAGCGCCGTCTCGTGGCGGCCGCGACCCGGAGCGCGCCCGTGCGCGTCAAGGAGGTCGAGGGCCTCACCGCGCGCGAGATCGAGGTGCTGCGGCTGATCGCGGCGGGGCTGTCCAACACCGAGATCGCGCGGACGCTGGTGGTCAGCGAAGCCACCGTGAAGACCCACGTGAACCACCTGTTCACGAAGGCGGGCCTGCGCGACCGGGCCCAGGCCGTCGCCTTCGCCTACCGGGCGGGCATCGCGGACTGATCCGCCGAGGCGACCGCCCACCTGCGTGCCACGCGCCGGGTGGCACCCGGAAGGATCTCCCCATGCACACCGCCATCTCTCGCGACGGCACGAAGATCGCCTACGACCGCACCGGGGACGGACCGGCGCTGATCCTGGTCTCCGGCGCGTTCGGCTACCGGACCTTCCCCGGGCTGGTGGAGCTGGCCGGGCTGCTCGCCGGGCGGTTCACGGTCTACAACTACGACCGGCGCGGCCGCGGCGACAGCGGCGACACCGCGCCGTACTCCCCCGAGCGCGAGATCGAAGACCTCCAAGCGGTCGTCGACGCCGCGGGCGGCGAAGCCTACGTCTGGGGTCTGTCGTCCGGCGCGGTCCTCGCGCTGAAGGCCGCTACGCACGGTGTCCCGATCAAGAAGCTCGCGCTGTACGAACCGCCGTTCGTCACCGACGCCTCGGGAAAGCACCCGCCCGCCGACTTCCTCGAGCACTTGCGGACGCTGATCCGCGACGACGAGCGCGCCGAAGCGGTCAAGTACTTCATGACCAAGGGCATGGGCGCGCCGTGGTTCGTCATCCTGATCATGCGGGCGATGCGCGGCGTGTGGCAGCGGCTGGCCGACCTCGCCCACACTCTCCCGTACGACGCCGAACTCCTCGACGGCCACACCGCGGGCGAGCCGTTACGCGCCGGGGAGTGGGCGGGCCTGACGGCGCCGGCACTCGTGCTCGACGGCGCCAAGAGCCCGGCCGCCCTGCGCAAGGCGGCCAAGGACCTCGCCGCCGTCCTGCCCGGCGCGAAGCACCGGAGCCTGGAAGGCCGGAAGCACACCGTGTCGATGGCCGTCCTGGCTCCGGTGCTGATCGACTACTTCGCCGGGTAGCGCGGGTAGCGCGTCAGAAGGCCGACCGCAGCGCGGCTTTCCCGCCGGTCACCGGAAGCGTCACCGAGGTCCGGGTGAGGTCGAGCGCCAGGCCGGCGCCCGGCTTCGGCCGCAGGGTGAAGTCGTGGTCGCTCGAGGCCAGCAGGAACTCCAGCCGGTGGCCCGCCGCGAGGATGTAGTCCTTCGGCATCAGCTCGACGCCGATCCGGTACGTCTGGCCCGGCGTGATCGGTTCGGTGCGCGCGATGTCGTGCCGGTTCTGCGGATCGGTCCAGCCCCGGCTGATCACGTGCGAGGAGCCGTCGGGCGCGCGATCGAGCAGCACCACGGTGACGTTCGCGGCGGGCCGGTCGAACGACAGCGCCAGATCCGCCTTTGCGGTTCCCGAAAGCCGCAGCGGCTGCTTCGCCGCCGACGTCGCGTACAGCAGGCGGTTCCCGGACGAGGGCAGGCCGGCGAGCTGCTCGATCGTCTTGCTCGCGTCGTCGGCCAGCCGCTCGACGTTTCCGTTGCCGGGCACGGGGTTCCGCAGGTCCAGCGTGCCCTTCGCACCGCCGCCCGGCCACGGATAGGCCTTGACGTCGGAGGTTCCCGGCGCGGGCCAGTCCGCCTCGTCGACCCAGGACTTGTCCTCTCGCTGGATCGTCGCCTTCGGCTCGTTCTGGATCCCGTTGCCGACGCCGTAGAGGTAGTGCGACATCCACTTGTTCAACGTCGTGAGCCAGACGTCGCGGCGCAGGCTGTACGGATCGGCGTGCCCGGACTGGTGCAGCCAGATCTTGTGCTCGACCCCGTGCTGCCGCAGCGCCGCGTACCACTGCGCGACCTGGTCGGTCTTGACGTTCCAGTCGTTGAGCCCGTGCACCGCGAGCACCGAGGCCCGCACCTTCCCGACGTCGTTGCGGTAGTTGCGGACGTCCCAGAACCGGCTGTAGTCCCCGGTCACACGGTCCTGGCCGGCGGTGAGCCCGTCGATCACCGGACGGCAGACCTTCCGGTCGGCGCGGGTGTAGACGTATCCGGCGAGCACGTCGGCGTCCTCGCCCTGGTAGCCGCCCGCGGCGACGACCGCGCCCGCGTTGCGGTAGTACTCGTACCAGTTGGAGATCGCGGCGATGGGCACGATCGTCTCGAGTCCTTCGACCCCGGTGCTGGCGACGGCGTTGGGCAGGGTTCCGTTGTAGGACACGCCCATCATGCCGGTCTTGCCGGTGCTCCATGCCGCCTTGACCGCCGTCCCGCCGGCGTCGCGGGCCGGGGTGCGGCCGTTGAGCCAGTCGATCACCGAGCGGGCACCGATCGTCTCGTTCACGTCGCCGGTCGTCGGGCAGCCGGTCGACTGCCCGCTGCCCAGCGATTCCCCGTACACGACGGCGAATCCGCGGGCGGTGAAGTAGTCCTGGTAGCGCCAGGTGATCGGGGCCGCGTACGGGCCGACGCCGTGCGAAGCCACCCGCGCGCCTTCGGGGCCGCGGTCGCGGCCGGGGACCGACAGTTCCACGTCGACGTTGTGGTTGGGGACGTCGTTGCCGCCCGCGTAGTACGGGCTCGCCTGGTAGACGACCGGGACCTTCATGCCCTGAGCCGTCGCGCGCGGCCGCACGACCTGGGCGTGTACGAGGTCGTTCTTGCCGTCGTGGTCGCTGTCCACCGGCGCGGTGACCCAGACGTCCTCGCGGATGACGTCGGCGGGGTCGAACACCGGTTGGGCCTGGCCGTCGCGGAACACCGGCGCGGGCGGGGCGTCGGCCAGCGCCGCGGCGGGCACCAGGGGAAGGGCGAGCACGGCGGCGAACAGGACGGCGAACCGAGCGGATCTCACGAGGCCCCCAAGCCGGGACGAAGCGGACGACGACCGCTCCGAGATTTCCGTTCCGGCCGATCCGGTGTCAAGAGACTAACGTCGGGGCCATGCCGACTGTTTCCGCGCCGATCGTCGCCGTCACCGTCTATCCGCAGCAGGCCCGGATCACCCGCCGAGGCCGCGTCGACGTGGCCGGCGGGCCCCGGATCGCCTTCGCCGGGCTGCCGCTGGCCCTGGACGCCGGCTCGGTGCGGGTCGCCGGCTCTGGCCCCGCCCGGATCGTCGGCGTCGACGTGCGCGTCGAACGCCATACCGAACCCGCCGACGCCGCCCTTCGCGAGCTGGTCGAGCAGCGGCAGGCCGGGCAGGACGCGGTGGACGGCGTCGCCGACGAGGAAGCCGCCGCGGCGGCGAAGGTCGGACTGCTCACCAGCCTGGCGCGGCGCAGCGGCGGCAGTTTCGCGAAGGCACTGGCGAACGGCGAAGCCGAACCCGGCCGTGTCGCCGAGGTCACCGGCGCGCTCGGCACGCAGCTTTCCGCCGCGCTCAAGGAAAAGCGCGCCCTCACCGCGCGGCTCGACCGGCTCCGCGACGAACTGGCCGCGCTCGACCGGCGGATCGGTGAGCACAGCGCACAGTCCGAAAAGGACAGTACGAGCGTCGTCGTCGAGCTGGAACCGACCGCCGACAGCGGCGAAGCCGAACTCGAACTGTCCTATGTGGTCTCCGGCGCGAGCTGGGAACCGGGCTACGACGTCCGGGTCGGCTCCTCCGACGTCACTGTGACGTCGTTCGGCCTGGTGTCGCAGTACACCGGCGAGGACTGGCCGGAATGCGCGCTCGCGCTCTCCACCGCCCGGCCCGCGACCAGCGTGACGGTGCCCGAACTGGAGCCGTGGTATCTCGACCGGGCACAGGAGTTCCGTCCGGTCGCCGCATACGGCGGCGCGGCCCCGGCGGCCCCCGGCGGCGCGGAAATGGCCATGGCGCCGAGGCGGATGCCCCGCCCGGTCGCCGAAGCCGAGCAGGGCGCGACGGCGATGACCTACCGCGTCACGCGGCCGGTCGCGGTACCCTCCGGCGCACAGGGGCACCGGACGACCTTGGCGCACCTGGAGTTCCCCGCCGAACTGGGCTACGTCACCGCACCGGTACTCACGCAGGAGGCCTACCTCCGCGCCACCGTGGTCAACACGTCGGAACACACGCTGCGCGCGGGCAAGGCGTCCGTGTTCCACGAGACCGAGTTCGTCGGCAGCACGCACATCGAAACGTGGGCGCCGGGCGAGGAACTCGAACTCGCCCTCGGCGTGGACGACCGGATCCGGATCGAACGCGAACTCGTCCGCCGCACCGCGAGCAAGGCCACGCTGTCCGGACAGCGACGGCGGGAAGCCGAATACCGCACGACGATCACGAACCACGGGCCTGCCGAAGCGGTACTCACCGTGCTCGACCAGGCACCGGTTTCGCGGGACGACGCCATCACCGTGCGGGACGTGCGTACGACGCCCGAGCCCGCCGAGACCACTCAGCTCGGCGAGTTCACGTGGCGGCTGAAGATCGCGCCCGGCGCGACGAGCACGCTCACCCTCGGCTACCGGGTCGACGTCGCGAAGGGCGTCGACCTCAGCGGCTGGCGGGAGTAGCGGCTAGCCCTGCGAGATGTAGGCGTGGAGTTGCTCCTGCGACTTCTCCAGCTCTTCCATCCGGTTCTTCACCACGTCGCCGATGCTGACGATCCCGGCGAGCCTGCCCTCGGACAGCACCGGGACGTGCCGGATCCGGTGTTCGGTCATCAGCACGCTGAGACTTTCGACCGAGTCGTCCGGACTGCAGTGCGCGACCAGTCTGGTCATGATGTCGGCGACCGGGCCGTCGAGCAGCGCCGGGCCGCGGTCGTGCAGCCGCCGCACCACATCACGCTCGGACACGATGCCCGCGATCCCGCCGTCGGGCCCGATCACCACCATCGCGCCGACGTTGTGCTCGGCCAGGCCGGCGAGCAGCGCGGTCACGGTGGTCTCCGGCGTGACCGTCGCGACCGTGGTTCCCTTCCTGCGCAGCAGATCCGCGATCCTCATGACGATCCCTCTCCTCCGGTGAGGTGGATCACACCAGGTTAGGGCCGGACGGCTCCCTACGAAAGTCCTGCGCATCCGGGAGAACCGTGCTATTGGGACGGCTCATCGAGACGCTCCGCCAGCGCCTTCAGCCCCGCCCGAATCCCCTCCGCGTAGGAGTCGTCACCCAGTGCGTCCACTTTGTCCCCGGCCAGCGCGAGCTGCCGCCGTGCCTCGGCGAAATCGCCCAGCTTGCGATAGTCCTCCCCCAGGTTCAGATGCAGTGACGGATAGAAACCACGCACCGCCAACGTCGCGTGGTAAGCCTGCGCGCGTTCGTCGGTGAGTGAATCCGCCGCGGCGAGCGCGCGCAGATCCCAGGCGAGCTCTTCGGCGGGATCGTCACAGACGTCGGCCATGTAGTGGGCGAGCGCGCAGCGGTGCAGCGGATCGCCGTCCTCGCCGATCCGCTCCCACAGCGCGGTGAAGCGGACGCGGGCTCCCGCACGATCACCGCCGATGTGCTGCTGCAGGCCCGCGTTGATCTCGATCATCACGTCGTCATCCATCGCTTCGCACCGTATCGGCCACTACCGACAGTTCCGGCGCCCAGCGTCCTCCCCGGCCGTTCACCGGGGCGGGAACGGCCTAACCGACCTCGGCGACCGGCGCGGACCAGGTGTTGCACGCCGCCGTCGTCCGGCCTTCGAACCCGGCCTTCGCCCACACCAGCTGGTGCTTGCGGGTCCCGTGCGTGTCACTGTCCTGCGCGCGGCCGTAGTCGGCGACACCGGCGTTCGCCAGCGACGCGGTGATCGAGCCCTTGCCCGAGGCCGCGGCGATGAACAACGCCCCGAAGCAGTTGGCCTGCAGTTCGATCCGCCGCACCTGTTCCTTGTCGGCCGCGGTGTCCTGGTTCGGCGAGGACATCCTGGCCGCGGCCGCCGCCAGGATGCCGCTCTGCCGCTGGACGTGGTGGCCGTACTCGTGGGCGATCGTGGCGATGTGCCGGGCGCGGTTGAGGTTCGCGTCGGCGAGCATCCATTCGGTGGGCGCGTAGATGGTGGTGTCGCCCCCGCAGTAGTAGGCGACGGCCTCGTTCTTCGACGGCGCGTCCCCGCACGCGCTGTGCGTGGGGAGGTTCAACGACAACGCCACCGCGACCATCGGCTCGCCCGCCTTGTCCAGCGCGGGGCGCCAGGACTGTTCGAGGCAGTCCAGCAGCGCCCGGTAGAACGCCTCGAGCTGGGCGGGCGCGCGGCCGAGCTCGGGCAGGGAGCAGGACGCGGGGCCGAGCGCGATCCCGGTGGCGAGCAACGCGTTGTCCGCCAGGCGCGGCACCGCCCTCGGGGCGGCCTGGCCGCTCGTGCCGGGGTCGGCGGCCTGCCGCGTCCCGTCGGCGCCCGGCGCCGCGACGGCGTGCCCCGCGATCCGGTGCGGACCCGCCGCGGCGATGGCCGCCACGGTGACGACGATCAGCGCGGCCGCTACGACCGCGCCGGAGAAAGCCCGGCGACGGCCGCCGCGCGACGGGAGTCTCCCGGTCGCGGGTGCCCATTCCGGGTACGCCCCGGCCTGCCGGCTCAGTGGCGGCTCGGCCATGGCGGGCACGCCGGACGGTCTGTCGGCATCAGTCACGTTCTCCCCTGGATCCCCTCGGCGGCGGCGCGGGTCGTCCGCGCGCACGCTCCCCCTCCGGCCACGACATCACACGGAGCGGGATCCAGCATACGGATATCCGCCGGTGACCGGATCACGAAATTAATACACCCACCCGGTGGCGGTCAGGACAGGATCCTACGGAGAGACTGTGAGGATGAGTGTGGAAGATCAGTACCTCTGGCTCGAGGACGTGACCAGCGGCGAAGCGCTGGACTGGGTACGTGCCCGCAACGCCGAAACGCTCGCCGAGCTCACCAGCGGCACGCGCTTCGCGGAGATACGGGACGGGATCCGTGAGGTGCTGGACGCCGACGACCGCATCCCGTACATCCGCCGCCGCGGTGCCTACTTCTACAACTTCTGGCAGGACGCGGCGCATCCGCGCGGACTGTGGCGGCGCACCACGCTGGCGGAGTACCGGCGGGGCGAACCGGACTGGGAGATCCTGCTCGACGTCGACGCGCTGGCCGAGGCCGAAGGTGAGAACTGGGTCTGGCAGGGCGCGGTCGTGCTCCGCCCGGACTACCGGCTGGGCCTGGTCGAGCTGTCGCGCGGCGGCGCCGACGCGACCGTCGTGCGCGAATTCGATCTAGACGCGCACGCGTTCGTCGAAAACGGCTTCACCGTGGCGGAGGCCAAGACCCGGATCGGCTGGATCGACGCGGACCGCGTCTACATCGGCACCGATTTCGGGCCGGGCTCGCTGACCACGTCGGGGTATCCGAGGCTGGCGAAGGAATGGCGGCGGGGCACCCCGCTGGAGGAGGCCGAAACGGTCTTCGAGGGCAAGCCGGACGACGTCTCCGTGTCGGCCTACCACGACCCGACCGTGGGCTACGAACGCGACTTCGTCTACCGGTCGCTGGACTTCTACCGCTCCGAACGGCATCTGCGGACCCCCGGCGGGCTCGTCAAGGTGGACGTCCCCGAGGACTCCCGCACCTCGGTGCACCGTGAATGGCTGCTGGTGCAACCGCGGTCGGCGTGGACGGTCGGCGACGACCGCTACCCGGCGGGCTCGCTGCTCGCCATCGGGTTCGACGACTTCATGGCGGGCGGGCGCGCGTTCACCGTGCTGTTCCGGCCCGACCCGCACACCTCGCTCGACTACTGGGCCTGGACGCGCAACCATCTGCTGCTCGGCGTCCTGAAGGACGTCCGGACCGAGCTGCGTGTGCTCACCCCCGGCGACGGCGGCTGGGCGGAGGAGCCTCTGGCGGGCGCGCCCGACTTCGGCAGCGCCGAGATCACCGACACCGAACCCGACCTCAACGACGAGTACCTGCTGGACTCCAGCGGCTACACGCAACCGTCGACGCTGAGCTACGGACAGGTCGGCGGCGAGGTCGAGGTGCTCCGGCAGGCACCGGCGTTCTTCGACTCGACCGGGATGACGGTGGCCCAGCACTTCGCGACGTCGCTGGACGGAACGCAGATCCCGTACTTCGTCGTACAGCCTTCCGGCGCCGAAGGCGGGCCGACGCTGCTCACCGGGTACGGCGGCTTCGAGGTGTCGCTGACCCCGGGCTACAGCGGCGTGATCGGCCGGGGCTGGCTCGCGCGCGGCGGCACGTACGTCGTCGCGAACATCCGCGGCGGCGGTGAATACGGGCCGGACTGGCACACGAGCGCGATCAAGGCCGACCGGCACAAGGTGTACGAGGACTTCGCGGCGGTCGCGGCGGATCTCGCCGAACGCGGCATCACCACCCCGGAACGGCTGGGCATCCAGGGCGGCAGCAACGGCGGCCTGCTCATGGGCGTCATGCTGACCCGCTATCCCGAGCTGTTCGGCGCCATCGTGAGCCAGGTGCCGCTGCTGGACATGCGGCGCTACCACCGGCTGCTGGCGGGCGCGTCGTGGATGGCCGAGTACGGCGACCCCGACGACCCTGCGGAGTGGGAGTTCATCGGGGAGTACTCGCCGTACCAGAACGTCCACAGTGGACGGAAATACCCGCCGTCGCTGTTCGTGACGTCCACCAGGGACGACCGGGTGCACCCCGCGCACGCACGCAAGATGGTCGCGCGGCTGCGGGAGCTGGGCCACGACGTCAGCTACCACGAGAACATCGAGGGCGGCCACGGCGCGGCCGCCGACAACGAGCAACTGGCCTTCAAATGGGCGCTGATGCTGGAATTCCTGTGGGAGCGGCTCGCGGGCTGATCACCAGGCGTGCCACCCCGCGCCGTGGCGGTGCCGGGCGGGCTCCGGGTCGTTCCCGGTGCCCGCCCGGATCCGGCCGCGGGCGTTGACCTCGCGGCGCAGCACGGCGAGTTCCCGGCGCAGCCGCTGCCGCGCGCGGCGCTCGGCGAGCCGGGCCAGCCGGGAGATCTCGCGGTCGTGCGGGATCGAACGGGGGAAGGCGCAGACCTCCACGCGACGGCGGATCAGCCGCGGGCGGACGCGGCGACGCTCGAGGCGGGCCTGGCGCCACGCGGCGTGGTCGTAACGCAGATCCGTGAGCGCGACGGAATTCCACCCGTGCCGGGACGGACTCCGGTGCGCGGGCGGGACGTGGTGTGCGGTGCGGGACACGACAGCTCCCTGGGTAACACCGCGAGGAACTTCCCCGCGGAGCTACCCGAAGCCCGCCGCTCCCGTACGGTCGCCCGAGGTGATCTCCACGCCGTGCAGTATCCGGCGCGCGCCACGCGCTGTCACCCGGGTTTCCGGGCACCGAAGACGCGCAGGACTGAGCGGCGGAGTTCCGCCAGCGCCGCGTCGGCGGTCAGCCGCCCGGCACCGACCTGCTCCCCTGCGGCATGGCCGAGCGCGACCGTGGCGGCGAGGAGCCACTCCGGGGACGCCCCCTGGTCGAACTCCCCGCTCCGCTGACCACGCCGCACGAGGCCGAGGAGCCGAGCGAGCACCGGTTCGTGCCGTGCGCGGTCGGTCTCGGCGTCCACCGAGGGCAGGCCCTGGAGCAGGGGATAGCGCTCGAACATCCGCCATCCGGCGTCGAGGAAACGGAGCAGTGCCTCGGCGGCAGGGCCCTCGTCGAGCCGGGCCGCGTCGAACACGGCCACAGCCTCGGCCGTGATCTTCTCGACCACGGCGGACAGCAGCGCGTCCCGGGACGAGAAGTGCGCGTAGACCGTCTGCCTGCTGACGCCGGACGCGGCCGCGACGTCTTCCACGCTCGCGTCAGGACGCCGGGCGAGCACCGTCATCGCCGCGTCGAGGACCGCGGCGGCACTGCGTTCGGCGTCGGCCCGCCTGCGACGGCGGGGAGTTATCTCGGACATCCTTGTCAAGGATAGTGCCCCGCGCTAACTTTGACAGCATTGTCAAGGTTAAAGGAGCGAGTTGATGGGGACCGACCATCCGAGCCCGGCGCGGGACTTCGCCGGGTACCTTGAGTCCTATGTGGACCAGATGGCCTTCGGCGACGAGGACCCGGCCGTGATCGTGGACCGCTATCACACCCCCGGCATCGTCTGGGTCAGCGACGGGATCCGGCTCGACCGCGAAAAACTCGTCGCGCACGCCCGCCCGGTGCGCAGGAACATGACCGCCTGCCGCGTGGACGTCGCCGAGACGCTGGTGACCGGCGACCGGATCGCCGCGCGCTACACCCTGAGCGCCGCGACGCGCAAGGGACGCGAGACCGTTACGGAGGTCTACCTGTTCGGGCGCCTCGCTCCCGACGGCAGGCTGCGCCACATCGACCAGATCACCCGGACTCCCTGACCGCCCACCCCCCGAACCGGACACGCGGTGCCACCACCGCCGCGTGACGAAGACAGGAAACGCATGAAGAAGCTCTATTGGTCCGTCGTCGCCTACACCGCGCTCGGCCTGCTCGCCGGGCTCTACTACCGCGAGCTGACCAAGGCCAACGATTTCACCGGCGACACGCAGCTTTCGGTGGTACACACCCACCTGCTCGCGCTCGGCACGCTGTTCTTCCTGATCGTCGTCGGCCTCGAGAAGCTGTTCACGTTGAGCGCGCACCGGAAACTGTTCGCCTGGTTCTTCTGGCTCTACAATGTCGGGACACTGTGGACGGTCGCGTTCCTCGTCGTGCACGGGACCTTGACCGTGCTGGGCAAGAACTCCGGCGCCGCGATCGCCGGGATGGCAGGGCTCGGGCACATCCTGCTGTCCGCCGGGCTGGTGGTGTTCCTGATCCTGCTGCACCGCGGCATCTTCCCGCGCGCCAAGGCGGAAAAGGCCTGACACGGCGGGCCGGGGCACCCGCTCCCGGCCCGTGCCCGGGTCAGCGCACGGTCATCCAGGCCGCGAGACGGGTGATCATCTCCTTGAACCACGCGGAAATCCGCCCGGTGAGCACCGCGTTCACCGGGCTGTCGTCGGCGCGGGTGAACTGGGTGACACCGTCGCGGCGACCGAGGCTGATGTTCTGCCACTCGTAGCGGATCCTGGCCGGTTTCGGGCGCCGCCCGGTCAGCTCGCGCGCGATGTCGCCCGCCGCGAACTGCCCCATCGGCAGCCCGGTCTGGCAGGACATCCGGGTTTCCCGCCCACCCGCGGCACGCCCGGCCGCGGCGTCGCCGATGCCGTAGACCTCGGGATGCGACACCGAGCGCAGCCGGTCGTCGACCCGCATCCGGCCGTGTCCGTCCACGGCGAGCCCGGCTTCGGCGGCCAACGCGGGAACACGGAAACCGGCCGCCCACACCACGGCGTCGGCGGGCACGCTCCGGCCGTCCTCCAGCAACATCTCCTTCGGGCCGACCTTGGCGACACGAACTCCTTCGCGCAGCCCGATTCCCCTCCGCTCGAACGCCCTGTGCAGGTGGCGCCGGGCACGACCGGACAGCCAGCCGCCCATCGGCGCGTCACAGACCAGCTCGACGCGCAGATCCGGCCGTGTTTCGGCGATCTCCGTCGCGGCCTCGATGCCGGTGAGCCCGCCACCGACCACGACGACGGCGCTCTTCGCGGGCAGGGCGTCCAGCCGAGCGTTCAGCCGTTCCGCTCCGGCCGGATCGGCGACCGTCAAGGCGTGCTCACGAACGCCAGGTACGGCGTCGACGTCCGCGCCGCTGCCCAGCGCGTAAACCAGGGTGTCGTACAGGACCGCGTGCGGCTCCGCGTCGAGCAGCACCGTCCTGCCGTCCGGATCGATGCCGGTCACGGTCGCCGTGACGAGGTCGATCCCGGTCCCGGCCAGCACGTCCGGCAAGCGCCGTTCGCGCAGTTCCTGTCCCGTGGCGAGCTGGTGCGTCCGTACCCGTTCGAAGAACCGGCCGTCCCGGTCGACCAGCGTCATCCGGACGTCGCGGTCGCGCAGCAGTTTCGCGGTCCGTTTGGCGGCGCCGAGCCCGGCGTATCCGGCGCCGAGGATCACGATGCGGTGAGTCATGGATGCGTCCCCTTTCGTGGCACGAAGGGGAGAACCGGTGACCGGGGCGATCCGTGACAGGTCCGGGCGTGAGCGTCCTCACCCCAGCTGGGTGGTGACGAACGCGAGCTTGGCCGGGTTGACGACCATCCGTACGGCGGTGACGCGATCGCCGTCGACCTCGGGCGCGAGGACGGCCATGAGGACGTCGCCGACGTGGAACAGGACCGCGGGGTGCCCGTTGACCTCGGCGATCTCGGTGCGGACCAGCGCCACCTCCGGCCGCCCGCTCATGCCGAGCAGGTACCGCAGCACCCGGTCCTTGCCGACGATCGGGCGCCGCGCCGCGGTCACCGTGCCACCGCCGTCGGCCCACGAGACGACGTCCTCGGCGAGGAGCTTTTCGAGCCCGGCGACGTCGCCGTCCAGCGTCGCGGCGAGGAAACGCTCCACGATGCGGCGTTGCTGCTCGCTCTCCGCCGCGAACCGGGTTCGCGCGTCCGCGACGTGCTTACGCGCGCGGAGGTGGAGCTGCCGCGAGTGCGCCTCGTCGATCTCAAGGATCTCCGCGATTTCCCGGTGCTGATGCCCGAAGGCCTCCCGCAGGACGAACACCGCGCGCTCCGGCGGCGTCAGCCGCTCAAGCAGGATCAGGACCCCCAGCGACACGGAGTCACGCTGTTCGACCGTCTCAAGTGGACCGAGCGCGCCGTCGCCGGTGAGCACCGGCTCGGGCAGCCACGGGCCGACGTAGCTCTCGCGTTTGACCTGCGCGGAGGAGAGCCGGTTGAGGCAGAGATTGGTGACGACCTTCGCCAGCCAGGCCGAAGGCGCCTCGATGCGATCCCGGTCCGCGCCGTGCCACCGCAGGAACGCGTCCTGCACGATGTCCTCGGCTTCCGCGGCCGAACCGAGCATGCGGTAGGCGAGCCCGAACAACCGGCGGCGCTGCTGCTCGAACAGCGTCACCTCGGGCCCCGTCACCGTCACCTCCCCGATGCTAGCGCGTCCGAACCGATCGGATGGGGCCCGTTCGAACCCCCATCCGATCGGCTCGGGCCGGTCAGCTACAGCCGGAGGTTGCGCCGCAGCCTTCGCAGGCGTAGCAGGAACCGGCGGGTCGCATCTTCGTGCCGCAGGTCATGCACAGCGGGGCGTCCGCGGCCTTGCCGAGGTGCAGTTCCATCAGCTCGGTCGTGGTGTGCGCGTCCTGCTGTTCGGGTTCGGACTCCGCGCGCCGCGGCGCGGGCGAGGAGTCCACAGTGGACCGCAGGGTTTCGAGGTCGACGTTCTCGCCCGAGGCCGGGTAGCTCGCCTCGACCTGGGCCGACCGTTCGTCCGCGGTGAAGATGCCCAGCTGCGAACGCTTTTCGTAGGGCAGGTAGTCCAGCGCGAGGCGCCGGAACAGGTAGTCCATGACGCTGGTGGCGATCCGGATGTCCGGGTCGTCGGTCATGCCCGCCGGCTCGAAGCGCAGGTTGGAGAACTTCGAGACGTAGAACTCGAGCGGGATACCGTGCTGCAGGCCCACCGAGATCGACATCGAGAAGGCGTCCATGACTCCGGCCAGCGTCGAGCCCTGCTTGCCGAGCTTGACGAAGATCTCGCCGAGCCCGTCGTCCGGGTAGGAACCCGCGTGCAGGTAGCCCTCGGCGCCGCCGACGGTGAAGGACACCGTCTGGCTCGGCCGCTTCTTCGGCAGGCGGCGGCGCACCGGCCGGTACTCCACGACCTTCTCCGGCTCGGCCTCCGCCTTGTCCTTCTTGCCGGTGGACAGCGGTTGCCCGACCTTGCAGTTGTCGCGGTAGATGGCCAGCGCCTTCAGCCCGAGCTTCCAGCCCTGGAAGTAGATCTCCTCGACCTCTTCGACGGTCGCGGACTCCGGCATGTTGACCGTCTTCGAGATGGCGCCGGACAGGAACGGCTGCACCGCGGCCATCATCCGGACGTGCCCCATCGGCGCGATCGAACGCTCACCGACCGCGCAGTCGAAGACCTCGTAATGCTCCGGCCGCAGCCCCGGCGCGTCGACGACGTGCCCGTGCTGCGCGACGTATTCGACGATCGCCTCGACCTGCTCGCCCTGATAACCGAGCGCGGTCAGCGCACGCGGCACGGTCTGGTTGACGATCTGCATGGACCCGCCACCGACGAGCTTTTTGAATTTCACAAGGGAGAAGTCCGGCTCAATTCCGGTGGTATCGCAATCCATCATGAATCCGATAGTTCCCGTCGGAGCCAATACACTAGCCTGTGCATTTCGCCAACCGTGAACTTCACCGATTTCGATGCCGCGTTTCCATTCTTCGGTCGCCAACCCGCGAACAGCGGCATCATTTTCGTGATAAGTGCGGACCAGTTCATTGGCCGCCGCGTGCTTGCGCATCACGCGCTGGTGCGCCTCGGCGTTGCGGGCGTAACCCTCGTACGACCCGACGACCCCGGCCAGCTCGGCTGAGCGCCGGTAGGACACACCGGTCATCAGTGAGGTGATCGACGCGGCGAGCGCGCGACCGCCTTCGGAGTCGTAGGCGTGGCCCAGCGCCATCAACAGGGCGCCGAGGTTGGCGTAGCCGATTCCGAGCTGACGGAATTTGCGGGTGGTGTCCCCGATCGCTTCGGTCGGGAAATCCGCGAAGCAGATGGAAATGTCCATCGCGGTGATGACGAATTCGACGGCACGGGCGAACAGTGGCGCGTCGAACCGACCGTCCTCGGTGACGAATTTCAGCAGATTCAGCGAAGCGAGATTGCAACTGGAATTGTCCAGATGCATATACTCCGAGCAGTTGGCCACTACGGTGCCGCCGACCACATAGGAATGGTTACGGGGCTCGGTCAGATTGAATGTGGTCTCGAAGCCCCGGGATACCCGGGAAACCAGGCGCACCGACTCGTCGACATCATAGGTCCGGTACTCGGTGAGCACCGCGCTCAGCTTGGCCGCCTTGTCCCGGTGATCGAAGCCGATCTTCTCCGCGAAGCGCTGGATGTGGCGCCCGCTCACCCGCAGATCGAAGCTCGGCCCGTCGCTGCCGTACGTGCGCTCGCTCCCGTCCTTCGCGACGTAGGCGAACGAGCGGGTCTTGGTGCCTGTCCGGTAGATGCGCGCCTTGATCCCCAGGCTCGCCAGCAGCTCCTGCACTCCGATCAGCAGTTCCTCGGAGCGGCTGCCGAGCCCGACATACCTGGTGCCCTTGCCGACCTGGTTCACCACACACCCGTCCGCGTCGAACAGACCACGCAAGAACGCTGTGACGGCTTCTTCCGGCGCCTCATAGATCGACTCCGGGACGACCTTGTCCTTGGCCTTCCCGTCGGAAACCCCCAGCGCTCGCAGCATGAACTCGAACCGGGTCCGCAGGGCGCGCAGCTGCACGGTTCCGTTCGACTGCACACTGGGCTTGCTCTCGAAGCCGGTGATGCCGGCCAGCAGCTTCCGGTGACGCGGCAGCAGGGTTTCGCACTCCCATCCACCGGCGTAGACAGTGACCGCACCGGACTTCGTCACGCATCCGTCACCGACGAGCCAGCCGAGGTAATGTGCCAGCTCGGTGTCCCACTTCTCCGGGACGGCCGCCAACGCCCGGCCCGGTGCGCGGGTCGCCGACTGAACCGCCAGCGCGGGCAACGCCGCCGAAGCGTGGGGCCGCGGCGCGTATTCGAGCGAACGCACGACACGGTCGGTGTCCTCGAGGTGCTCGGCCCGTACCCAGCCACGGTTTTCGGTCCAGACCCGGTGGTTCGGCGTGCACCGCAGCCTCGACCCGTCGCTGAACCGCAGTTCGACGATCTCATTGGTGCCGGTGATCATGTACCGCGTCGGCTGGGTGGCGATCACCCGCGACCGGGGATCGGCCTCGTTGGTCACATCATGGGTGTAGACCGCGAAGGGCTCGCCGAGCGATGCCCGGCGGACGAGGTCACCGATCCGCACCAGACCGGCGTCCGTCATCACCCGCTGGTCCCCAGGGAAGCACGGATTGGATGCGGTGATGCGGCCGGATTCGGGGCAGGTGTGCCAGTCGTTGATCGTGCCGTCGTACTGCAGGCCGGGGTCGGCGCATTCCCACGCGGCCTGCGCCATGGTGCGGAACAGTTTCTTCGCGTCGACGCGGTCGATCACCTCGCCGCTGAGCCGGGCGCGCAGGCCGAACTGGCCCTCGGTCTCGACCGCCTGC
This sequence comes from Amycolatopsis sp. NPDC059021, assembly GCF_042739895.1. NCBI lineage: Bacteria > Bacillati > Actinomycetota > Actinomycetes > Pseudonocardiales > Pseudonocardiaceae > Amycolatopsis > Amycolatopsis sp. NPDC059021. Next base: position 14,028 of record NZ_JBHYIQ010000047.1, on the reverse strand, counting down.
ATGAACTCGTCGGAGACGCGGACCGAGTTGTTGGCGTTCTGGTACTGCACCGAGGAGATGTCCGCGCCGGAGAGGTCCATGTCGAACCCGGCGTCGCGGAGGACCTTGATCTTCTCCTCTTCCCGCGCCTTGGTCTGGATGAACTCCTCGATGTCGGGGTGGTCGACGTCGAGGACGACCATCTTCGCCGCGCGCCGGGTGGCGCCGCCGGACTTGATGGTGCCCGCGGACGCGTCCGCGCCGCGCATGAACGAGACCGGGCCGGACGCGGTGCCACCGGAGGTGAGCAGCTCCTTCGAGGACCGGATGCGGGAGAGGTTGAGCCCGGCGCCGGAGCCGCCCTTGAAGATCAGGCCTTCCTCGCGGTACCAGTTGAGGATCGACTCCATCGTGTCATCGACGGCGAGGATGAAACAGGCCGAGACCTGCTGTTTGGACGCCGTGCCGACGTTGAACCACACCGGCGAGTTGAAGCTGAACACCTGGTGCAGCAGCATCCAGGTCAGCTCGTGCTCGAAGATCTCGAGATCGGCGGGCGTGGCGAAGTAGCCGTGCTCGGAGCCCGCCCCGGCGTAGGTGCGCACGACCCTGTCGATGAGCTGCTTGAGACTGTGCTCGCGCTGCGGTGTGCCGAGTGCGCCGCGGAAGTACTTGCTGGCGACGATGTTGGTGGCGTTGACCGACCAGAACTCCGGGAACTCGACACCCCGCTGCTCGAAGTTCACGGTGCCGTCGCGCCAGTTGGTCATGACGACGTCCCGCTGCTCCCAGGTGACCTGGTCGTAGGGATGCACGCCCTCGGTGGTGAAGACCCGCCGCACGGTCAGCCCGTTCGGTGCCTTCTTCCTGCTCTTGCCCGCCGCGGCGGCGCCGTCTGCTCCCACGGTCTCGGTCATGGGTGTTCCCTCACTCCCGCACGGGGACGGCGTTGTTCACCGCCCGCGCTGATCGCTTTCGTCCTGCGCAGCACGACCCGCGGTGATGGCCTCACGGAGGTCCGCGATCTCTTTCTCGAAGTCCTCGACGGACGAGAAGGAGCGGTAGACACTGGCGAAGCGGAGGTAGGCGACTTCGTCGAGTTCCCGCAGCGGGCCCAATATCGCCAGGCCGACCTCGTGACTCGGGATCTCCGCCAGCCCCGCCGAGCGGATCGACTCCTCCACCCGCTGCGCGAGCTGCTGCAGCGCGTCGTCGTCGACCGGCCTGCCCTGGCACGCCCGCCGGACGCCCCTGACCACCTTGTCCCTGCTGAACTGCTCGGTGACCCCGGATCGCTTGACGACGGCGAGCACCATCGTCTCCGAGGTCGTGAACCGCCGGCCGCACTGCGCGCACGAGCGCCGCCGCCGGATGGCCTGGCCTTCATCCACCTCTCGGGAGTCGACGACCCGAGAGTCCGCATGCCGGCAGAACGGGCACCTCATCCGCCGATCACCTTCCCCTCCGTGCCGGCCGCCCCGTTCGACGTCCCTCCCGGCAGCCACGCGCAACCGGGAACCGCGCTCACCGGGCACCCGTGCTGCGGTGTACCTGGTGATCAACTTGTGGACATCCGGTGGGTGAACACCGGCCAGCTGTGGACAACTGGTACCGAGTCTACCCCAACCTGTGGACCAACTACAGCGGTGTAACTACTACATATAGCGGTCGACCTTAGATCGCACCGAGGAGGTTCGCAACCGCCACGACCGGGTGAAACAGGGAAATCCCCCACGGCGGCCGGGAATGCTTGACACATCACCGCCCGTCGGTCATGGCGCCCGCCGCGCCGTCGGCGACCGGCACCGTGAGCAGCAGCCCGGGCACGAGCACGGCGTCGTCCAGGCGGTTGAGCTCCTTGATCCGGTCGACAACCGCGCCAGGGTCGCTCGATGGCGCGAACCGCTCGGCAAGACTCGACAGCGTGTCGCCCCGCTCGACCGACACCGCCGCGGTCCGCGCGGGCACCGCCGCCCCCGGCGCGCCGTGCGCGAAAAGACCCAATCCGGTGATCACGAGACAGGTCGCCACCGCGAGCGCGGCGAGCAACGGCCACCGGACCGCGCGCCGCCGGGGTGTCGCGCAGCCGACCGGCACCGCCCGCCTGCCCGCCACGACCCGCGCCCTCGTCGGCGGGCGCAGCGCCTCCGCGCGCCTGCCCCGGGACACCCGCACCCGTGGCGGCAGGGGCGCCGAGCCGGTGTCGACCGGGCGGACCACTCCGCGTTCGGCCAGAATGGACATCACGGACCTCCTCGTAACCTGCACCGTCCTGCTGTCCGGCCCGGCCGGGGCACTGAGCACCGGCTATCGGTTCGAACCGAACAGGCGTTCTATCGAACGTCCGTGCGAAGGTCTACCACCCCGCACCGACAAAATCGAGAGGGACACGGCGTGTCCGTCGAACAGATGTTTGAAATCGACGCTGCCGGGGGCTAACGTCGGTGACCAGGGCATCTGCCGGGCAGATGCCGCCGGTGAGCGCGCCCGCGACCGTGGGCGCCGCCGGCGGGAAACGTGGAACGTCTGGGAGGCGACGCAGTGGCTAAGAAGGACTCGGCGACGGGCGGCAAGACGGGAGGTGCACGCGGGGGCACGGCGAAGGTGCACCCCCTGCCCGAGATCTACGACGTGGACGACGCGCTGACCGTGCGCCAGCAGCAGGTGCTGGACGTGATCAGGACCTGGGTGAGCAAGTTCGGGTACCCGCCGAGCGTGCGCGAGATCGGCGAGGCGGTCGGGCTGACCTCGACCTCCTCGGTCTCCCATCAGCTGCGCGCGCTGCAGCGCAAGGGATATCTGCGCCGGGACGCGAACCGGCCGCGCGCGGTCGGGGTACTGGCGTCCACCGACGACAACCCCATGGGCATCGAGATGGACCAGCAGCCGTCCATGCCGAAGGCGGCGTACGTGCCGCTGGTCGGCCGGATCGCCGCCGGTGGCCCGGTGCTCGCCGAGCAGGCCGTCGAGGACGTGTTCCCGCTGCCGAGGGAGATCGTCGGCGAGGGCGAGCTGTTCCTGCTCAAGGTCACCGGCGACTCGATGGTCGACGCGGCCATCACCGACGGCGACTGGGTGGTGGTCCGCCAGCAGCCGACCGCCGACAACGGCGAGATCGTCGCGGCGATGATCGACGGCGAGGCCACCGTCAAGACGTTCAAACGCAAGGGCGGGCACATCTGGCTGATGCCGCACAACGAGGCGTACGAACCCATCCCGGGTGACGACGCCACGGTGCTGGGCAAGGTGGTCGCGGTACTGCGACGGCTCTGAGCGGGGCGGTTGGGGTGAGGTGTGTTCGCGAAAAGCGCGAACCGCCGGCCCCGCTCAGGTGTCTTGTGGGGGTGCAACCCCCACACCCCGCGGGGGGGGGGGGGGCGGGCGCCCCCCCCCCCCCCCCGCGGCGCCCCGCCGGGCGCCCCAGAGAAGAACGACG
>NZ_JBHYIQ010000047.1:0-10603 GCF_042739895.1 Amycolatopsis sp. NPDC059021 | reverse complement strand
GCGAGAGTTGGGTTGTGTGGGCGCCCCCCCCCCCCCCCCACCCCGCCCGGGGGCAAGCCCCCGGACCCCCCGCGAGTTGCGTAAGTCCCATTTGCGGAACGCGTGAACCCGGGGCCCCGCGAGGCGGGTACGAATGTTGGTTAGCGGCGTCGGCGGCGTAGTTTGCTGACGCCGAGCCAGCCGCCTAGTGCGACCACCAGGACGATCCCGGCGGCGGGAAGGACGGGGAGCCCGGCCCCGTCCGTCTCCGCGCCGGGAGCACCGGTGGCACCCGCCGGGGCAGCCGGGGGCGTGGCCGCGGTGCGCGTCGCCAGTGCGGCCGCGCCTCGTACTGCCCGGATCGGCTGGCCGGTCCCCTCGCCGCCGGAGAGCAGCGTGCCGTCGGGTTCGAACGCGAGCGCCTCCCCCTGCTTCTCCCCCGGCAACGGGACCCGCACCGGCGGGCGCCGCAGGGCGGCCACGACATCGCCGTCCGGTGCGGCATAAAGATAAGCGTCGGTGTAGGTGCGCAGGGCCACCACCGTTCCGTCCACAGTGGACGCCGCACCGGTCACCAGCGCCGATCCGAACGAACCCACCGGCCCGCCCGGGGTGCCGGTGGTCTCGAACTTGAGCGAGCCCACCTTCTCCAGCGGCGTGGGCCCCGGGCTCGCGAGCGGCGCGGCGGGCCGGTAGACCTTCGAGTCGCCGAGCACGTCCTTGGTGATCAGGTACGGCGTGCCGGACCGGTCGAGCAGCAACGCCTCCGCGTCGTGCGGTCCGTCCGGGTAGGTGAGCCGGTGCAGGGCGACCTTGCCCTGCGGGCTCAGCGCGAGCAGCGCGACGGTCTTGCGGTCGGCGCGGTTGTCCCCGGTGTCGGAAAGCCACAGGGTTCCGTCCGGCGCGCGGGCGAGATCCTCGACGTCGTAGGGGTCGGTGCCCTCGGTGAGCACCTTCCGCACCGCGCAGTCGCGGCCGAGCACGAACACCTCGACGCGCTCGCCGCCGTCGTTGATCCCGTACCACTGCTCACCGTCGGAGACCAGGCCCGACAGCTCGTCGACCCGCGGATCGGTGACGGTGCACAGCGTTTCGGGCACCGGTGGGGTTTCCGCCGCCGCGGCGGGCCCGGTCAGCACCGTGCCCAGCAGTATCGCCGCGGCGATCGCCCCTACTGTCCGCACGTCCACCTCCGTACTGTGCGGATCACCATGATCCACACAGTACGGAGGACGCGTCAGACCCGCGATCCGTTGGTTTCGAACTGCTGCAGGGCCGCGGCCAGGTCCGGGTGGACCCGGACGCGCAGGCGGGTGCCGTCCTGGACGTGCTCCTCCTCCAGCACCTCGCCGTCGGCGTGGGCGCGGGCGACGAGCTCGCCGCGGGTGTAGGGCACCAGCGCGTCGATCACCACCTGCGGCCGGGGCAGCCGGTCCGCGAGTTCTCCCGCGAGCTCGGCGATCCCGGCACCGGTGCGGGCGGAGACCTGCACCGAGCCCGGCAGGGCGTGCCGCAGCCGGGCGAGGGTGACCTCGTCGGCGGCGTCGGCCTTGTTGATCACCAGCATCTCCGGCGGCAGCGGTTCGTTGCGCTGCCGGGTGATCTCGGCCAGCACCTCGCGCACGGCGCTGACCTGCTCCTCCGGAGCCGGGTCGGCGCCGTCGACGACGTGCAGCAGCAGGTCGGCGTCGGCCGCCTCCTCCAGCGTCGAGCGGAACGCGTCCACCAGCTGGTGCGGCAGGTGCCGGACGAAGCCGACGGTGTCGGTCAGGGTGAACGTGCGCCCGTCCGCGGTCTGGCTGCGGCGGGTGGTCGGGTCCAGGGTCGCGAACAACGCGTCCTCGACCAGCACTCCCGCCCCGGTCAGGGCGTTGAGCAGGCTCGACTTCCCGGCGTTGGTGTAGCCGACGATCGCCACGCTCGGCACCTCGTTGGCCACGCGCCTGCCGCGCTTGGTCACGCGGATGGTGTCCATCGCGGCGATCTCGCGGCGCAGCTTGGCGACGCGCTTGCTGATCCGCCTGCGGTCGGTCTCCAGCTTGGTCTCACCGGGACCGCGCAGGCCGACGCCGCCGTTCGCGCCGCCGGCACGGCCACCGGCCTGCCGGGACAGCGAGGCACCCCACCCGCGCAAGCGCGGGATCAGGTACTGCAGCTGGGCCAGCTCGACCTGGGCCTTGCCCTCCTTGGAGCGGGCGTGCTGGGCGAAGATGTCGAGGATCAGCGCGGTCCGGTCGATGACCTTGACCTTCACTTTCTCCTCGAGCTGCCGCAGCTGACCGGGCGAGAGCTCCCCGTCGCAGATGACCGTGTCCGCGCCCGTGGCGCCGACGATGTCCCGCAGCTCGCGGACCTTGCCGGAGCCGATGTAGGTCGCCGGGTCGGGCCGGGTGCGGCGCTGGACGAGCCCCTCCAGCACCTCGGAACCCGCCGTCTCGGCCAGCCGCGCCAGTTCGGCGAGGGAGGCCTCCGACTGCTCCGCGGTGCCTTCGGTCCACACGCCGACCAGGACGACCCGCTCGAGCCGCAGCTGGCGGTATTCGACCTCGGTGACGTCGGCGAGCTCGGTGGACAGCCCCGCCACGCGGCGAAGCGATGCGCGGTCCTCGAGCTCCAGCTCACCGGTGGACGGATCCACGTCGTGGAAATCGGTGTCGTAGTAGTCCGTGTCGTTGTGGTCTGCGTGTGTCTGTTCTGTCATCGTGCCCCAATTGTCCCACGGTTCGCGGCGGACGCCGAACGGATTACCTGCTGGGGTAAGTCGAGAGGTACACCGCCGTGCGTTTCACCCCCGCTTCGGCGGGCCGCAGGCGGTACTCCTCCAGCAGGTCGTGGAGGCGCCGTTCCAGCTCGGCGCGTTCGCCTGGCGAAACATGGACGACGAGCCGTGTCTGGTGGACGTCCTCGAAGCCGAGGTCGGCGATTTCGGCCAGGTAGGCCTCGAGCATGGCCTGGTCGATCGCCCGGTCGCCGTGCGAATCCAGATGCCAGGAAAGCCCGGTGGAAAGGTACGGGATCTCCTTGGCGCCCCTGGCCCCGCGACGCGGCTCCTGCGGCGCCAGGAAACCCGCTTCGACCAGCTTGCGGACGTGGTGCAGCGTGGTCGCCGGGTCCCGGCCCAGCCGCCGCGCGAGTTCCTTGTTGGTCAGCGCCTCCGCGAAGGTCAACCGGATGATGCGCAGCCTTATTCCGGACGCGAGCGCGTTCGCCTCGGCTTCGGTGGCGCGCCGTAACTTTTCAGACACGGCGGACAGCCTAGAGACGCCGTCGACCGCGAAAGTGATTGACACTTTCCAATCACTCATTGGAGACTACCGGCGTGCCTGGGGACTCGCTCTTCTTCCATGCGGACTTCCGGCGGCTGTGGTCCGGTGACGCGGCCGCCCAGCTCGGCACGTTCGTCGGGTACACGGCCGTTCCGCTGCTCGCGGCCACGACGCTGGCCGCGACGCCGTTCCAGATGGGGCTGCTCACCGCGGCGGAGACCGTGGCGTTCCTGCTGATCGGGCTTCCCGCAGGTGTATGGGTAGACCGGATGCGCCGCAGGCCGCTGATGCTCGCCGCCGACCTCGTGCGCGGGGTGCTGCTGCTCAGCGTGCCCGTGGCCTGGTGGGCCGGCGTGCTCACACTGCCCCAGCTGCTCGTGGTCGCGCTGCTGACCGGCATCGCGACGGTGTTCTTCGACGTGGCCTACCAGTCCTATCTGCCTTCGCTGGTGGGCCGCGAGCATCTCGTGGAAGGCAACACGAAGCTCCAGGCCGTCCAGTCGACGTCGCAGGTGGCCGGGCCGAGCCTGGCGGGGTGGCTGGTGCAGGCGGCGGGCGCCGCGAACACGGTGCTGCTGACCGGCCTCGGCTACCTGACCTCGGCGTTGTGCCTGTGGCGGATCCGCGCGCCGGAGCCCGCTCCGGATCGCCCCGAGCGCGCGCGGATGCTGCCGCAGATCGGCGAGGGGCTGCGGTTCGTCTTCACCGACCGCCCGCTGCGGGCGATCGTGTCCTGCACCTCGACGTCCAATCTCTTCAACGGCGCGTTCACCGCGGTCGAGGTGCTGTTCCTGACCCGGACGGTCGGGCTGGCACCAGGGGCCGTCGGCATGATGCTCGCGGCGGGTGGCGCGGGCGGGGTGCTCGGCGCGCTGTGCGCCGGGGCGATCATCCGCCGGATCGGGCAGATCCGCGCGATCTGGCTGGTGCCGCTGCTCACCTGGCCCGCGCATCTGCTGGTCCCGCTCGGCGCGCCCGGCTGGCGGATCGCGCTGACCGTGACGGGCCTGGCGATCGGCGGCTTCGGCATCATCGTCTACAACGTCTCGCAGGTCAGCTACCGGCAGGCGATCTGCCCGGACCGGCTGCTCGGCCGGATGAACGCCAGCGTCCGGTTCGTCGTATGGGGCACGCTGCCGCTCGGCGGGCTGCTCGGCGGTGCGCTGGGCGAGCTGATCGGGCTGCGTGGCGCGGTGTGGGTCGCGCTCGCCGGGGAGGCCGCCGGCGCGCTGTGGGTCGTGTTCTCGCCACTGCGCCGGATGCGGACGCTTCCGGAACCGGTCGAAGAGAAAGCCGCCGTCTGAAAATCGACGGCGGGCGGCGGCGAACACGACTACAGTTCCCGCATGAACCCCGCATTCCCGGCGCAGAGCCCACGAGTCCCGGACAAGGTCGGTGTCGACGGTCTCGAGGGGAAATGGGCGCCGGTATGGGAATCCTCGGGGATCTACCACTTCGACCGCACGAAGAACCGCGACGAGGTCTACGCGATCGACACGCCGCCGCTGACCGCGAGCGGGTCCCTCCACATCGGACACGTGTTCTCCTACACGCACACCGACGTCCTCGCGCGCTACCAGCGGATGCGTGGCCGCGAGGTGTTCTATCCGATCGGCTGGGACGACAACGGCCTGCCGACCGAACGGCGCGTGCAGAACCACTTCGGCGTCCGATGCGAGCCCTCCCTGCCGTATGACCCGGATTTCCGGCCGCCGGAGCGTCCCGGCAAGGACGTCCTCGCGTGCTCCCGCCGGAACTTCATCGAGCTGTGCCAGGAACTTTCCGAGACCGACGAGAAGGTGTTCGAGGACGTCTGGCGCAACCTCGGGCTTTCGGTGGACTGGACGACGACGTACCAGACGATCGGCACCACGACCCGGCTCATTTCGCAGCGTGCGTTCCTGCGCAACCTCGTCCGCGGCGAGGCGTACCAGGCCGAAGCCCCGACGCTGTGGGACGTCACGTTCCGCACCGCCGTGGCACAGGCGGAACTGGAGGACCGCGAGCGGCCCGGCGCGTTCCACGATCTCGTGTTCCGCACCGCGGACGGCGCTGAGGTGCTCATCTCGACGACCCGGCCCGAGCTGCTGCCCGCTTGTGTCGCCGTGGTGGCGCACCCCGACGACGAACGGTTCGCCGCCCTGTTCGGGAAAACCGTGCGCACGCCGGTGTTCGGCGTCGAGGTCCCGGTGCTCGCCCATCACCTCGCGGATCCGGGCAAGGGCAGCGGGATCGCGATGGTGTGCACGTTCGGCGACACCACCGACGTCACGTGGTGGCGGGCGCTGCGGCTGGAAACGCGCCCGGTGCTCGGGCGGGACGGCCGGTTCCTGCCTGAGGCCCCGCCCGGTATCGCGCCGGAAACCTATGCGCCGCTTGCCGGGAAGACCGTCCACACCGGACGGCAGCTGATCGTGGACCTGCTGCGCGGCGCCGGTGCGCTGCGCGGCGAGCCGCGGCCGATCACGCACGCGGTGAAGTTCTACGAAAAGGGCGACAAGCCGCTGGAGATCGTCACCAGCCGCCAGTGGTACCTGGCCAACGGCGCCCGCGACGAGGGGCTGCGCGCCCGGCTGCTCGCACGCGGCCGGGAACTGCGCTGGGTCCCCGAGCACATGCGGGTCCGCTACGAGAGCTGGGTCGAAGGGCTCACCGGCGACTGGCTGATCAGCCGTCAGCGGTTCTTCGGCGTGCCGATCCCGGTCTGGTACGCGCTGGACGGACACGGCGAGCGCGGCGACGTGCTGGTGCCCGGCGACGACGCCCTGCCGGTCGACCCGAGCACCGACGTCCCGCCCGGCTACACCGCCGCGCAGCGGGACGTGCCCGGCGGGTTCACCGGCGAGACCGACGTGATGGACACCTGGGCGACGTCCTCGCTGACCCCGCAGATCGCCGGGCGATGGAGCGTCGACGACGACCTGTTCGCCCGCGTGTTCCCGTACGACCTGCGTCCGCAGGCACACGAGATCATCCGGACCTGGCTGTTCTCCACCACGGTCCGCGCGGAGCTGGAGCAGGACGCGCTGCCGTGGCGCGACGCGGTGATCTCGGGGTGGGTGCTCGATCCCGACCGCAAGAAGATGTCCAAGTCACGCGGCAACGTCGTGACCCCGGCCGAGCTGCTCACCCGGTTCGGCTCGGACGCGGTCCGGTACTGGGCGGCGAGCGCGCGGCCCGGCGTCGACACCGCGGTGGACGAGGGGCAGATGAAGGTGGGGCGGCGGCTGGCGACGAAACTGCTCAACGCCAGCCGGTTCGTGCTCGGGTTCGGTGTCCCCGAGACGATCGCCACCACCGAGCCGCTGGACGGGGCGCTGCTCGCCGAACTGTCCACTGTGGTCACCGCGGCGACCGCGGCCTTCGAGGAACTCGACTACGCGCGAGCGCTGCAGGTGACCGAGACGTTCTTCTGGACGTTCTGCGACGACTACGTCGAACTGGTCAAGGGACGCGCCTACGGTGACCGGGGCGAGGCGGCGGCGCTGTCGGCGCGGAGCACGCTGGTCACGGCGCTTTCGGTGGTGCTGCGGCTGTTCGCGCCGTTCCTGCCGTTCACCGCGGAGGAGGTCTGGTCGTGGTGGCGGGACGGTTCGGTGCACCGCGCGCCGTGGCCGTCCGCGGACGCCGCGCCGGGGGAACCCGAGCTGCTGACGCTCGCCGGCCAGGTGATCAGCGCGGTGCGCCGGGCGAAGACCGACGCCAGGGTGTCCATGCGCACCGGCGTCGAACTGCTGACCGTCTCCGGGCCCGCCGAGGTGCGCGACCGGTTCGGGCGGATCGAGCCCGACATCCGGACGGCCGGGGTGATCAGCGGGATCGCCACCCGGGACGGCGCGGAGCTGGCCGTCGAGGTGACCGTGGCGCGGCCTGCCTGAGCGGGTGCTGAAGGGGACTTTCCTCGCGTGGCATGCGACGAAAGTCCCCTTCAGCGCGTCTGCGGGATCAAGGCTGGGCGCGAAGCGTCTCCGTTGAGGGTGGTGGCGGGGACATGGGCGGAGAAAGTCCCCTTCAGCTCGCGCCGGCGGCGGCCCACCACGCCTCGTCGAGTTCGCCGCGCGCGACGATCTCGGCGGGACCGCTCAGCGTCGACGCCCCGCGCGAGACGGTGACCTCGACGCGGCCGCCGGGGATGTCGACGGCCGACGCGCCGGTGTCGGTGCCCGCCAGGTGCAGCGCGGCGGCCACCGCGGCCACCGTGCCGGTGCCGCACGCGCGGGTCTCCCCCACGCCGCGTTCGTGCACGCGCATCCGCAGCGCGCCCTCGCCGAGCCGGTTGACGAACTCCAGGTTCACCCCGGCGGGGAACACGTCGTGGTCGAAATCGGGCTGCTCCCGCAGGTCCAGCCCGGCGACGTCGTCCTCGATCACGGACACCAGGTGCGGGTTGCCGACATCGACGGCGACGCCGGAAAACGGCTCGCCCGCGACCACGGTCACCGACGTCCCGGTGATCGTCGCGGGTCCCATGTGGACGGTCACGGAGCGGTCGGGGTGCACCACCACCGGCCGGTCCCCCGCCCGCGTGCCGATGACGAACTCGCCCTCGGCGGCCAGCCCGGCGTCCACCAGGTACCGCGCGAACACGCGCACGCCGTTGCCGCACATCTCGGCGATCGAGCCGTCCGCGTTGCGGTAGTCCATGAACCACTCACCGGCGGACTCCTCGCCGAGCGCTTCGGACTTGACGACGCGGAGCACGCCGTCGGCGCCGAGGCCGCGACGGCGGTCGCACAGCGCCGCGACCCGCGCCTCGGTCAGTTCGAGACGGCCGGCCGCGTCGGGAAGCAGCACGAAGTCGTTCTGCGTGCCGTGTCCTTTGAGGAATTCGATGCCGCCCATGGATTCAAGGCTACTGGAACAGCCGTTCGAGTACGCGCGCGGCCAGCTCCGGATCGGCCCCGTCGTACCACGCGACGCGGGCATCGCGCCGGAACCAGGAGCGTTGCCTGCGCACGAACCGGCGGGTCGCCTGCGCGGTCGCCGCGGCGGCCGCGGCGAAGTCGCCCTCACCGCCGAGCGCGGCGATCACCTGCTGGTAGCCCAGCGCCCGCGAGGCGGTCTTCCCCTCGCGCAGCCCGCGGCCGAGCAGCGCGCGGACCTCGTCGACCAGCCCGGCCTCGAACATCCGCGTCACCCGCAGATCGACCCGCTCGTCCAGCTCCGCCGCGTCGCGATCGACACCGACGAGCACGGCGCCGTACCGGGCGGGGCCGGGCTTCGGCAGGTTCGCCGAGAACGGGGCGCCGGTGATCTCGATGACCTCCAGCGCGCGCACGATCCGGCGGGTGTTGGTCGGCAGGATCGCGGCCGCCGCGACCGGGTCCTTCTCCCGCAGCCGCGCGTACAGGACGTCCGTGCCGCGCTCGGCCGCCTCGCCGTCCAGGCGCGCCCGCACGGCCGGGTCGGTACCGGGGAAGCGCAGGTCGTCGAGCACCGCCTGGACGTACAGACCGGAGCCACCCGCCAGCACGGGAACCTTGCCCGCCGCCATGAGTTCCTCGACCACGCGGCGGGCGTCGCGCTGGTAGGCCGCGACCGAGGCCGTCTCGGTCACGTCCAGCACGTCGAGCAGATGATGCGGCACGCCGCGGCGTTCGGCTTCGGACGCCTTCGCGGTACCGATGTCCATCCCCCGGTAGAGCTGCATGGCGTCGGCGTTGACGACCTCGCCGCCGAGGCGCAGCGCCAGCTCGACGGCCAGCGCGGTCTTGCCGGTCGCGGTCGGGCCGACCACCGCCACCGGGCGGATCTCAGGGCTGATCACGCGCGCCGACGTTACCCGCGCGCCACGGACGGGCCGACAGAGTGCGTACTTCGGAAGTAGGATCACTGCCTTCGGACAGCTCAACCGAGTACCACGGGCGACGCTGAGCTGCTTGAATGCCCGCATGGGGCCGATGCCCCGACGGACCGCGTAACCGCATTACCCGGCCCCGCCGCACGGCGGGGCGCCCGCGCGAGCGGGCGTACAGGCGATAAGGAGCCTGCGATGGCCCAGGAGAACACGTCCACCGGTACCCCGGCGCCCCACCCGATGCCGCACGCGCACGGCGCCGGTCACACCGCCCCGCCGGTGCCCCCCGCCGAGCCGACTCCGGACAAATGGGGCCGGGTCGACGAGGAAGGCACCGTTTTCGTCATCACGGCCGACGGTGAGCGCGCGGTCGGGGTCTGGCAGGCCGGGAGCCCGGACGAGGGACTGCTCCACTACGCGCGGCGGTTCGACGACGTCCGCACCGAGATCGAGCTGCTCGAAACGCGGCTGGCCTCCGGCGCCGGCGACCCGAAGCACGCGCTGTCCAGCGCCGTCCAGCTGCGCGACGGGCTGGCCGAGGCCGCGGTCGTCGGTGACCTGGCCGCGCTCGGCGCGCGGATCGAGTACGTCATCAAGCACGCCGAGAAGGCGCTGGCCAGCGCGAAGCAGGAGCGGGAAGAGGCGCGCGCGGCCGCTGTCGCACGCAAGCAGACGCTCGCCGAAGAGGCCGAGAAGATCGCCGCCGAGTCCACCCAGTGGAAGGCCGCCGGGGACCGGCTGCGGACGATCCTCGACGAGTGGAAGACCATCAAGGGCGTCGACCGCAAAACCGACGACGAGCTGTGGCGCCGCTTCTCCAAGGCGCGGGAGTCGTTCAACCGGCGCCGGGGCTCGCACTTCGCCGAGCTGGACAAGCAGCGGGCCAGCGCCAAGCACCGCAAGGAAGAGCTGATCGCCGAGGCCGAGGAGATCGCCGACTCCGAGGACTGGGGCGAGACCGCGGGCCGCTACAAGCAGCTGATGACCGAGTGGAAGGCCGCCGGCCGCGCGCCGAAGGACAGCGACGAGGCGCTGTGGCAGCGGTTCCGCGCCGCGCAGGACAAGTTCTTCGCCCGCCGCTCCGCGGTGTTCTCCGAGCGGGACGCCGAGTTCGCCGCGAACGCGACGCGCAAGGAAGAGCTGCTGGTCGAGGCCGAGAAGATCGACGCCGCGGCCAACCTCGAGGCGGCCAAGAGCGCGCTGCGCCGGATCCAGGAGCAGTGGGACGAGATCGGCAAGGTCCCGCGCGAGCGGATCCGCGAGCTGGACGGACGGCTCAAGGCCGTCCAGGACGCCGTCAAGTCCGCCGAGGACAGCAAGTGGCGCCGGACCGACCCGGAGGCCCAGGCCAGGGCCGCCCAGTTCCGCGAGCGCGTCGAGCAGTTCGAGGCGCAGGCGGCCAAGGCGCGCGCGGCGGGCGACGAACGCCGCGCGAAGAAGGCCGAGGAGCAGGCCGCGCAGTGGCGCGAGTGGATGGAAGCCGCCGAAGCCGCCGTCGCGGATCGCTGACCCCCCTGAAGGTCCGTGAAGGCCTCCTTCACGGCGTTGAACGCCGTGAAGG
>NZ_JBHYIQ010000046.1:43962-74169 GCF_042739895.1 Amycolatopsis sp. NPDC059021 | reverse complement strand
CGAACGCTCCGTTCGGGACGATCAACGTCCGCAACGGAGCGTTCGCGACAACGGGCGTGGTTCGCGCGCCGCCGTGCCGATGTCGTGAACGACGCGTTCGAGACGTTCACCGTCGCCAACGGAGCGTTCGCGACAAGGCACCCCGGCACCCCGGCGGATCAGCGCGACTACTGCACTGAAAGCGCCCTTCACCTCAGCCAACGCACTGAAAGCGCCCTTCACTGCGGCCAACGCACCGAAAGCATCCTTTAGTGCAGCCACCGCACCGAAGCCCCCGTCAGCACACCCAACGCACCGAAGCCCCCGTCAGCACACCCAACGCACCGAAGCCCCCTCACCGCAGCCAACGCACTGAAGGCGCCCTTCACCGCGGCTTATGCGCTGAAAGCGCCCTTCAGCACGCCCAACGCACTGAAAGCGCCCTTCACCGCGCCCAACGCACCGAAAGCGCCCTTCAGCACACCCAACGCACCAAAAACACCCTTCGGTGCGCGGCTCAGGCCGGGAGCAGCCGGGAAGCCACCGCGCCCGCGCCGACGCCGCAGCCCACGCCCGCCCAGGCGACCGGGCCGAGCGGGGTACAGCCGAAGAACTGGCTGACACCCGGAGTCTGCACGAGAGCGGCCAGCGCGAGGGCCGAACCCGCCGCGGTGCCGACCACCAGCGGGCTGTGCCACCGCCCGCGCAGGGTCTGCGCCAGCTGGGTGCCGACCAGGCCGCACAGGGCCATCGTGCTCGTACGGCGGGCGGTGCCCGGGGTCGACCGGCCGATCAGCCACGCCGTGGTCGCGCCGATGCCGGTGGTCACCCCGCGGCTGGTGATGTCCTTGGTCAGCGAGCTGCCGAGCCCGGTGTCCGCCTCGCCTTCCTGGTCGTCCGGCCGGGTCACGGCGACCGCCATGGCGGGGAACAGATCGGTGAGCAGGTTGACGAGCAGGAGCTGGCGGGTCCCCAGCGGCGAGTCACCGGAGATCAGGGTGCCCAGCACGGAGAATCCCACCTCGCCCGCGTTGCCGCCCACCAGGATCACGACCGCGTCGGAGACGCTCTGCCACAGCGCCCTGCCCTCCGCGACGGCTTCCAGCAGGACGGTCAGATCGTCCTCGGTCAGTGCGAGATCCGCGGCGGTGCGCGCGGCCGTCGATGAACGGGCCCGCACCCCGACGCCGACATCGGCGGCCCGGATCGCTGCGGCGTCGTTGGTGCCGTCCCCGACCATCGCCGTGACCCGGCCCGCCTCTCGCAGCGCTTCGACCACCTGGAGCTTCTGTTCCGGCGCGACGCGCGCGATCACCCCGGCGCCAGCCAGCGCGTCGGCCCGCCGCGTCCGGTCGAGGCCCGCGAGCTGATCGCCGGTCAGTACCGTGGTGTCCTCGGGCCAGCCCAGCGACTTCGCGATCGCCAGCGCCGTGTGCGGGTGATCGCCGGTCAGCATCACCGGCGCGATGCCCGCGTCCCGCAATCCGCCGACGAGCGGCTCGGCGGTTTCCCTCGGCGTGTCGGACAGCCCGACGAAGCCGATAAAACTCAGTCCCGCCAGCACTTTTTCGTCGTTCCCGTTGCCGAGCTCCGGCCGATCCGCCGCGTCGGCGAGCTCCCGGCCCGCGACCGCGATCACCCGCAATCCGTTGTCCGCCAGCGACTCCCCCGCCTCGACGACGTGCCGGTCCGCCTCGCAGGCACGCAGCACCGTCTCCGGCGCGCCCTTGACCACCAGCATCGTCCGCCCGGCCCCGTCCCGGCCGACGGCGGCCGAGTAACCCCGGCTGGCCTCGAACGGCTGACTGTCCACTTCGGTCCACTCCGCGTCCTTGCCCGCCGCGTCCAGGATGGCCCGGTCGGTCGCGTGGGCGTGGGCGGCGGGGCCGCTTTCCTCGCCGGGGCAGGCACGCGCGGCGGCCGCCAACGCCGGTGCGTCGTCGAGCGATTCGACACGCTGACCGTCCGATGTGGTCACAACGGACACACGCAATCGGTTCTGGGTAAGGGTTCCGGTCTTGTCGAAGCAGACCACGTCCAACCGGCCGAGTGCCTCCAGCGCACGCGGCGTCCGGACGAGCACACCGAGCGCGGACAACCGCCGCGCCGCCGCCCGCTGCGCGACGGTGGCGACCAGCGGCAGCCCCTCCGGCACCGCGGCCACCGCGATCGCGACACCCCCGGCGACAGCCCGGCGCAGCGGCCTGCCGCGGACGGCGGACAGCCCGGTCACCAGTGCGCCACCGAGCAGCGTCAGCGGCAGTGCCCGGCGGGTGAGCCGGTGCAAACGGGACTGGATCCCGGCCGCGCCAGGGGATCGCGCGGCCAGGCTGACCGCGCGCCCGGACACCGTCTGGTCGTCCGTGGCCACGACGATGGCCCTGCCCTCGCCGCTGACCACTGTGGTACCGGCGAAAACCAGGCAACCGCGTTCGGCGACCGACGCGCCCGGCGTCGGGTCGAGCTGTTTCGCCACCGGGAGGGATTCCCCGGTCAGCGCCGACTCGTCGACCTCCAGATCGGTGAGGGCACACAGCCGCGCGTCGGCGGGGACCACGTCACCGGTCCGCACCTCGATCACGTCGCCGGGCTCCAGCGCACGCGCGTCCGTGGTGACGGTGCCGGAGTCCGAGACCACCTTGCGTGCCTTCTGCCGTTCGTCCTCGCGCAGCTTGGCCAGTGCGCGCCTGCCACGGAACTGCTGGGCACCGCCGACGAACGCGTTGAGCCCCATGGCCGCCGCGACCAGCCCCGCGTCGACCGGCGAGCCGACCACCGCCGAGGCGACCGCGCCCAGCGCGAGCACCGGCGTCAGCGGGTCGTCCAGTTCGGCGACGACGTCGGCGGCCAGTCCCGCGCCCAGGCGGAGAGGAGCGGCCGCGGGATGCTCCGCCACCGCGGTGGCCGTCGTCCGGACCCGCCGCACCGCGACGTCCAACGGCGTCGGCACCGGGCGGTTCTGCCGCAGGCGACCGGTGACCTCCTCGACGCTCAGCTCGTGCCACGCGATCCTCGCCCTGGCGGCGGGTGGCCGGGTCACGGCCATCCGCAACGCCGAACCCCAGCCCAGCGCCAGCCCGCTGATCCCGCCGAGTGCCACCGGATCCAGCCGGGGCAGCAGTGGCAGCAACGGGCGGCTTCGCCTGCCGCGGCCGGTCAGCAGGGCGAGTCCGCCGACCACCGCGCTGGCCGTCGCCAGTTCGGTCGCCCGCCTGCCGTTCGCGCGGGCGGCGGCCGCCGCGACCAGGATCCGCCACGCGCCGACGAGGCCGCGCCGGGCGATCAGGTCCGCGCCCCACAGCACCGGCGTCCGGCCATCGGTGAGCGCGACGCAGACGTCCCCGGCGAGCAGGCCGGCGACCTCGTCCGAGCCCGGCCGGGCATCCGGGGACGGCCGGGCGATCGTGAGCACGACCCGGCCTTCCTCGTGCAGCCGGGTCACGAGCCCCGCGAAAGTCTGTTCGTCCTCTGTGGACAGTACGTCGTCGGCGAGCGCCGCGAACTCGCCGAGTTCGCCATCGGCGGTCGTGCCGACGACCACGACGCGCGAGTCGGCGGCGCGGGCGGCTTCGAGTACCGCTTCGGCGTACGGGTCCAGCCCGTCGCCGTCGAAGAGCGCGCTCACGTGCAGGGCCACGGTGTCGACGGCGTCCAGCGCCTTGATCCGATCCGGGTCGCGGACGAGGATTCCCTCTCGTGCCAAGGCAAGGCCCATCGCCGAGTGGAACGCCGTGTGCGCGTACCGGGCGGGCAACGGCGATACCGCGAGCGCGGCATCGGCGGCCTTCCCGAGGTCGCGGGTCAGCACCAGTTCGGCCAGCGTCCCGAGCAGCCCGCCGCTCACCGCGCCACCGGCGTAGTCCTCCACCGGGATCTGGGCGCACCGCGGCTCGGGTGTCACGCCCATGCTCGGCCGGTCCGGCGCGCACAGCTCGTCGTGGGCGGCGTCGAAGGCCATCGCCCTGGCTATCGCCTCCGCGAGCTGGCTGGTGCGCAGTACGACGTCCAGGGCCAGCTCGGCGGGTTCCTGGCTCACTCCCCTGACCGCGGCGTTCGCCGCCGCGCGCGTCAGTTCCGCCGTGTACCAGCCGAAACGCTCGTTCAACAGCGCTCGGGCCGTGGGGTGTTCCCGGACCGAACCGACCGCGGCACGCAGCCATTCGTGCGCCCGGCGCGCCCGCATCGCCCTGGTGCTCAGCGCGATACCCAGGCCGGCGCCGTCCATGGCCAGTGCCAGCACGGCGCTGCGCACCCCGGAGACGTCCCCCGGATGCGCCGGCCCGGCTTCCACCGGCTCGGCGGGCACCAGGCCGTGCCGCCCGGTCCGTGCGGCAATCCACTCGACGACCTCGTCGGCGACGGCGTCCTCGGCCAGATGCGCGACCACACTGCCCAGGCCCGCGTCCCAGTAGGCACCGGCCACCGCGGAGTGCGCGGCGACCTTTTCCGCGAGTGCCCGGCCCGCTCCCGGTGTCGCCTCGTCTTCGGTCTCATCCGGACGCACCGGCACGTGCACGCGGCGGCCCGCCTGCCAGACGGGAGACCGGGCCCCGGTCGCGTTCTGCGCGACGCGTCCCGCTCGCACGGCGGTGCGCGCGAGCGTTTGGACGGTCTCACCCGCCTTCTTCGCCGAGCGGGCGGCCAATTCGTCGAAGACCGGTGCGGCGGCAGCGGCCACCCGGGTGGCGAGAACGGGTCCCGTCAACGCCGCGACCAGGCCGAGCCGCGCTCCTTGGCGCAACCCCGTCACGAAACTGCTCACGCGACCTGGTTTGCCCGCGTGCGGGGCCCCGAAACCTCGGCACGCCCGAACCGGTGATTGAGCCGCGCGGGTGACGGGTAGCCGACGGGCGAACGGGGCCACCGACGAAACGACGAAAGGACTCCACTGTGGACACCACCATCCTCCGGCGGGTGCTCGAGGCCGATGGCCCGTTCGCCTCGGTCCATTTCGAGGACACGCACGACACCCAGGACGCGGCCAAGCAGCTGGAACTCCGGCTGCGGGAAATCGGCGAGACACTGACCGGGCAGGGCGCGGACCCGGCGACGGTCGACGCGCTGAACAGGGCCGTGCTCGACAGCCCCCGATCCACCGGCCGAAGTGGACGCAGCATCGTCGCGGCCGACGGCGACGTCCTGCTGCACGAACGGCTCGCCGAGCCGCCGGGCGGCCCCTTCGCGCGGTTCTCCGAGCTGCCCTACCTGCTGCCGCTCGCGGCGCACACCGAACCGCTGCCCACCTACCTGGTCGTCCTGGTGGATCACGTGGGCGCCGACATCACGGTGTTCGGGCCGCGGCGGCAACCGCTCGACAGCGAAACCGTGACCGGGCGCGAACATCCCGTGCACAAGGTCCGCGGCGGCGGGACCTCGCATCGCGACATCCAGGCACACGCGGACGAAACCGCGCACCACAATCTGACCGACGTCGCCGCCGAGGTCACCAAGACCGCCGAGCGTGTCAAGGCCGGGCTCGTCATCCTCGCCGGGGAAGTCCAGGCCCGTACCGGGCTCCGCGAGTTGCTGCCACGGGCGATCCAGGACATCGCCACCGACATCACCGCGGGTGCGCGTTCGGCGGGTTCGTCCGAGGATATCGGCAAGCAGATCGACGAGGTCCTCACCGGACGCCGGCTCGCGGCGCTCGACGACGTCGCCGAACGGTACCGGGCCGCACTCGGCGGGCCAGAGGGACTCGCCGTAGGCGGCCTGGAGGGTGTCACGACCGCGCTGACCGAAGCCAACGTCGAGACGCTGCTCGTCGGGGATCCCGGCGACGCCACCGTGCTGACCGATCCGGCGCCGATCCACGCTGCCGGCACCTCGGAACAGCAACTGGGCGGCGGCCCCGCGATCCGCCGGGGCGCCGACGAGGCATTGCCGTACCTCGCGCTCGCCACCGGAGCCGACCTCGTGGTCATGGACGACCGTCTGCCGCTGACCGAGGGTTTCGGCGCGCTGCTCCGGCACGGCTGACTCGGGACTACCTGGCCGGGTGGACGTCGAAGGTGGCATACGCGGCCCGGATGACCGGCTGGGCGACGTTGCGGACCGGGACGCCGCCGGGCGTGATGCCTTGCGCACAGCCGAAATGCGCGTGCCCGTGCACCGCGAGATCGGCCCGCACCTCGTCGATCGGCTCACCGAGGAGGAAGGAGCCGAGGAAGGGATGGATCTCGGGCGGCTCGCCGTGCAGCGTGCCGGGGATCGGGGAATAGTGCGTCAGCGCCACGACGACGTCGGTTTCCAGCCCCTGCAACGCTTCTCGCAGCCGCGCCGCGGAGTCCATTGTAGTCTCGACGAAGGCCTTCATCTCGCGTTCGCCGAACCGGCTCGCGCACTTCCCGGCGAATCCGCCGCCGAAGCCCTTGATGCCCGCGATCCCGAGTGTCCCGTCGTCGAGCAGCAGGCTGGTGGAAGTGCCGTCCAGCACGGTGATCCCGGCGTCCTCCAGCAGCTTCGTGATCCGGTCCTGTTCGTCGCCGTGGTGGTCGTGGTTGCCGAGCACGGCCACGACCGGAACGCCGAGCGCGGTGAATTCGCCCGCGACCACTTCGGCCTCGGCCAGCGTGCCGTGCCGGGTGAGATCACCCGCCAGCAGCAGCACTTCCGCGTGCTCGGTGAGCCGCTCCAGCGCCGGGCGCAGGAGCCCGTGCGCATCCTCCCCCAGGTGGACGTCGCCGACCGCCGCGATCCTCATCGGCCGATCTCCTCGATGTGCGAAGGTTCCCGGACGTCGGCGACGAGCACGTTGTTGTGCACCAGCTCGTTCGCCAGATGCTCGTGCACCACCTCGTCGATCTCCGCCCGGCGCTCGGCGCAGGTCACCTCGCCGGTGAGATGGACGTGGTCACCGCGTACGGTCACGTGGACGCCCAGCTCGGCGGTGCGCGGGTCCTCGGCCAGCGCCTTGGTCAGCCTGGCCACGAGGTACTGCGGGGCTTCCCCGTGGTCCTTCCCTTCCCCGGTCACGGACAACGCCTCCAGTAGTGAGAGAAACGCCCTCGCGTAGGGCGAACCGGCCGTTTCGCGGGACACTTCGCTCCAGTCGACCTGTTCCCGGAGGTCGCGGGCGATGCGCAGCAGCGGCGCGAAATCGCAGCGATGCGCGTCGAGCACGAGCAGCTTGTCGATCAGCAGGTCGGTCCCCGAGACCACCAGCGCCTTGGCGGGCCCGATCCGCAGCGTGCTCGCGCGGGCGAGCAGCGCGTCGGTCACCGGGCGGTGGTTGGGGCGGAACACCAGGTCGATCAGCCGGTCGCCGTCGTAGACCTTGGAAAGCCAGTCTTCCGGCGGATGCGCGGCGCGCATGCCCGCCGCCACCAAGGCCGCCGACGCGGCCGGGACGTCCTCGTGCCGGAGGAAGATGTCCACGTCGTGATCGGACGGCGGCCCGCCGCGCGCGTACACCGCGAGGCCACCGGCGACGGCGAACCGGATCCCGGCGTCGTCGAGCGTGGTGACCACGCGAGTCAGGCTCTGCAGCAGAGCGTCGACGTTCACCCTCCCCGGATACCCCGTCCGCCGCGGGCTAACCGGCCCGCCGACCAGCTTCCAGGCGTTCCAGGAGGTGCCGCACCGGGAGCGCCATGGCGCCGAGGCCGAGCGCGGCCGCGCGCTCCCCTTCCGGGGTCATCAGCCACCGGTCGATCTCGGAGAGCAGTTCGCGGCAGTGGCCGAGCCTGCTCTCGTCCCTCGCGACGACGGTGCGCACGGCGTCGGCAAGCCCGTGCAGCAGCTCGGAGAACCGCTGCCGGGCGGCCGGGCCAGGGTACGAGAACGGCTCGCCCGCCGTGGCCGCGGTGCGGACGGCGGCGGCGAGGTGGTCCAGCGGGCGCCACAACCCGAGGAGTGTCCTCAGTGGACGTTCGTAGCAGGCCATCGCCTCCGTGCCACGGCGGCGCAGGTTCAGCCGACGCCCCTCGTGGGTCAGCCCGAGCGCGTCCTCGGCCACGACGACCTGGCTGCGTACGTCGCGGACTCGGCCCAGCCAGTCGTCGACGTCCTCGGGCGGTTCGTCCAGCAGCACGAGTTCGGCGGTGTCGTCCAGCAGCTCGGCGATCGCCTCGGCGAGCCGGTCGACCGCGCCGCTGAGCCGTTCCCCGTACAGCGGCGGGAACACCAGCGCGTTGACCACGGCCCCGAGCGCCGCGCCCATCGCCGTCTCGGCGAGCCGGTCCCACAGCAGGAATCCCTGGGTGGCGGTGCCGTAGGACACCACGAGCATCGCGGTGACCCCGACCCAGATCCCGGAGGCGCCGAACCACCGCCACGATCCCAGCAGCAGCCCGAGGAACACGACCGCGCCCAACGCCACCGCCTGCCGCGGCACGAACTGCCCGGCCAGCGCCGCCAGGCCCACGCCCGCGGTGACCGCGCCCACCTGCTGGAGCCAGTCACGGACCGACCGGTACACCGTGGTCTGGACCAGGAACACCGCCGCGTACGGGGCGAGGAACGGCTGGGGCCACTGGAAAACCTCGGTCGCGAGCAGCCAGGCACCGACCGCGGCGGCCGCGGCCTTGGCCGCCTGCACGACGCTGCGGCGTTCCGCGCCCGGCACCCGCCACGCGCGGGCCAGCCAGCCGAGCGGCGCCCAATCCCCCTTCATCGCACCTCCACACTCCGGCTACCCCGGGTGAGCGCGGGTCGAAACGCCAACTCGCGTACCCGGACAGTCGGCTGACGTACCCAGCCAGTCGGCTCACCAACCGACCCTCCAGGTACGCGAGCCGACTCTCCGGGTACATGAGTTCGCCGAGGTTTGACCTTCGGCGAAACGGCAATCACCGAGGGCATGACGACACCGCTGCGCGCACTCGCCCTGGTCTGCACCCTCAAGCCCTCGCCGGCGCCGTCCAGCAGCCAGCTCATCGCCCAGCAGCTGCTGGACCGGCTCGCGGAACACGGCGCGCCGGGAGAGGCCATCCGCGTGGTCGACCACAACGTCCGGCCCGGGGTGGAGGCCGACATGGGCGAGGGCGACGCGTGGCCCGAGCTGCGCCGCCAGATCGCCGCCGCCGACATTCTGGTGCTGTCCACGCCAACCTGGCTCGGGCACGCCTCCAGCGTCGCCCAGCGGGTGCTGGAGCGCCTCGACGCCGAGCTGTCGGAGACCGACGCCGAGGGCAGGCCCGCGATGTTCGGGAAGGTCGCGCTCGTCGCCACCGTGGGGAACGAGGACGGCGCGCACAAGATCATCGCCGATCTGTTCCAGGGACTCGGCGACATCGGGTTCACCATCCCGGCGCAGGGTGCCAGCTACTGGAACGGCGAGGCCATGAAGCCCGGTGACTACCAGGACCTCGACGAAACCCCGGACGCCGTCATCTCCACCAACTCCACCGCTGCCCGCAACGCCGTCCACCTCGCCCGGCTGCTGCGGGAGCACCCCTATCCGCCGCCGTGACCGTCACGTCCGTCCTCTGAGGACAGCCGGGCGCGCTGGGGCACCACCACGTACTTCGGGTCCTTGGCCGACTCGACACCCGCCTGGTACACGCCGAAACGAGTGCACAGGCCCGCCGCGAGATAGGCCGCACCACTGGCCATGGCGGCGAACCGGCTCCGGCGCGCCGCCAGCGACAGCCCGGCAGCGGCCACGGTCAGGCCACGCGCGGCCTTGAGCAGTTTCCCCGCCCGGCCGGTGCGGTACGGCTCCGAGACGACGCCGAGCCCGGTCTCCATCCGGTGCGCCGCCGCCAGTTCGGCCGCCGCGCCTGCCAGCGCCGCCCGCACCACGGGACCGGTCTCGCGTGACGGAACGGCCACCAGCGCCACCCCCGCGCCGCTGGTGAGAGCACTGCCCGCGAACAGGATCGGCAGTTCGCGCCGCGCTTCGTGCCACGACGGCGTCGCGGTGTCGGCCAGCAGCACCGCGGTGTACGTGCACATCGCCGGGCCGAGCAGGCCCGCGGCCGCCCCGGCGAGCCGTCCGATGCGCGGGAGGACCCCGGTCACCGCCGAGCCCGCCGAAATCGCCGCGAGCCCGGAGAACGGCGCGAGGATCCACGAGCCGGCCGACAGCGGCGACGTCGGCTTGAGCACCCGCAGCATGTGCAGAAAACGCGCAGGCTTACCCAGATCGTGGATGAGCGCGACGACACTGGCCGTCGCACCGCCCGCCGCGGCCAGCTTCGCCACCTTCGCCAGCCGGGGACGTCCGGTCAGCTCGGCCAGCACCGCGATCGACGCCGACGAACCCGCCGTCCCGCCGAGGAACAGGTACAGCGGCACATCCGGCTGTTTCCAGGCGGGTTCCTTCAGAATGGGCCGTCCGTAGTAGGACGTGAACTCGGCACTGTCCACCATGGACCGTTCGGCACGCGGGCTCATCGCCGCCGCCCCAGAAACGACACCGCCAGTGCCCCGGCGACACCGGCCGCCGCGACGGCCGCGCGCTTCCACATCCCCGCCAGGTGCCGGGTCGGCACCACCGGATCCGGCGGCAGGCCGTACACCTCGGGTTCGTCCAGCAGCAGGAAGAACGCGCCGTCACCGCCGACTCCGTCGTCCGGATCGCGGCCGTACAGCCGTGCTTCCGGCGCTCCTTCCGCGTGCAGTTCGCGGACCCGCGCGTCCGCGCGTTCCCGCAACTCGTCCAGTTCCCCGAACTGGATGGAGTCGGTCGGGCAGGCCTTGGCGCAGGCGGGTTCGAGCCCGGCGCCGAGACGGTCGTAGCACAGCGTGCACTTGAACGCCCGCCCGTCCGTCTCGCGCTTTTCGATCACCCCGTACGGACAGGCCGGGACGCAGTAGCCGCAGCCGTTGCAGATGTCCTGCTGCACGACCACGGTGCCGAATTCGGTGCGGAACAACGCGCCGGTCGGGCAGACGTCGAGGCATCCGGCGTGCGTGCAGTGCTTGCAGACGTCGCTGGACATCAGCCAGCGCACGCCCGCGTCCTCTCCGGCGCCGTCCTGCGCGGGCGCGCCGACGGCCGGCATACCGAGATCGACGGCGGGACGAACAGGCTGCTCGACGAACGCGACGTGCCGCCAGGTGTCCGCGCCGAGCGCGCCGGTGTTGTCGTAGGACATGCCGAGCAGGTCGAGACCGTCGTCGGGGACCGCGTTCCATTCCTTGCACGCGACTTCGCAGGCCTTGCAGCCGATGCACACCGAGGTGTCGGTGAAGAACCCCATCCGGGCCTGCGTGCCGTACTCAGCCATCCGCCCTCCTGCGGTATTCCTCGACCAGCGCGGGCAGATCCGCGCCCCGCGGCCGCCGCCCCGCGACGATGTCGCAGGTGGCCGCCTTGGCCTCCTGGATGTGCACGTTCGGGTCCAGCACGACCGACAGCAGGTCGTTGGCGGCGTCGCCGCGGGACAGGCCGTTGGGACCCCAGTGATACGGCAGCCCGACCTGGTGAATCGTGCGGCCGCGTACCTTCAGCGGTTTGATCCGCGCGGTGACGAGCACCCTGGCCTCGATCGCGGTGCGCGCCGAGACGATGGTCACCCAGCCGAGGTGTTCGAGCCCGCGTTCGGCGGCCAGCTCCGGGGAGACCTCGCAGAAGAACTCCGGCTGGAGTTCCGACAGGTACGGCAGGGTGCGGCTCATCCCGCCCGCAGTGTGATGCTCGGTCAGCCGGTAGGTGGTGAACACGTACGGGTACACCGCGCTGCGTGCCGGATTGTACGGATTGGCCCGCACTTCGAGGGTCTGCCGGGCCGGGTTTTCCTGCTGGGCGTACAGCGGATTGTCCACAGGGGACTCGAACGGCTCGTAGTGCGTCGGCAGCGGACCGTCCGCCAGCCCGGCCGGGACGTACAGCCAGGCCTTCCCGTCGGTCTGCATGATGAACGGATCGGCGCCGCCGAGCGCGTCCTGCGCCTTCGCGCCCGGCGGGGGTTCGTAGTCCGGCCGTTTCGTCGCTTCGAAATCCGGGACGTCGGGGCCGGTCCACTTGCCCTCTTGCTCGTCCCAGCTGATGAGTTTCTTGCGTTCGCTCCACGGTTTCCCGTCCGGGTCGGCGGAGGCGCGGTTGTAGAGGATGCGCCGGTTCGCCGGCCAGGCCCACGCCCAGCCGGCGGCGACCCAGTCCTGTTCGGAGCCGGGTTTCCGGTCGGCGGCGTGGTTGTGGCCGTCCGCGCGGACACCGCAGTAGATCCAGCAACCACACGACGTCGAACCGTCGTCCGTCAGCTGGGTGTAGGACGAGAGCGGTCCTTCGGGGCCGTGGCCGTTGATCTCGGCCAGCACCGATTCGGCCGACGGCTCCTCGGCGGCGCCCTCGGTCGGGTAACTCCACGTCAGCTCGCGCAGCGGGAGGACGTGCGGATCGTCGCCGGACAGCTTCTCCCGGATGATCCGCCCGAGGTGGTAGTAGAACCACAGATCGCTGCGCGCGTCGCCGGGCGGCTCGACGGCCTTGTGGTGCCACTGCAGGAGCCGCTGGGTGTTGGTGAAGCTGCCGTCCTTCTCGGTGTGCGCGGCGGCGGGCAGGAAGAACACCTCGGTGCCGATCTCGGCACTCGCCAGCTCGCCGGTCTCGATCTCCGGCCCGTCCTTCCAGAACGTCGCGCTTTCGATCAGCTGCAGGTCGCGGACGACCAGCCAGTCGAGACTGGCCAGCCCGAGCCGTTGCAGCTTCCCATTGGCCGAGCCGACGGCGGGGTTCTCCCCGACCAGGAAGTAGCCCTTGCAGACGCCGTCGAGCTGGTTCTTCACCGTGGCGTAGGTGCCGTGGTCCCCGGTCAGCCGGGGCAGGTGATCGAACCGGAAGTCGTTGTGCGGCTGGGCGTTTTCACCCCAGTACGCCTTGAGCAGGCTCACGACGTAGGAGCGCATGTTGCCCCAGAACCCGGTCGAACCGGCGTCGGCGGCGACGAACTCGTCGAGCCCGAAGTGCTGGTGTGCGTGCGGCATCGGGATGTAGCCGGGCAGGATGTTGAACAGGGTCGGGATGTCGGTCGACCCCTGGATGCTCGCGTGCCCGCGCAGCGCGAGGATCCCGCCGCCGGGGCGGCCGATGTTGCCCAGCAGCGACTGGAGGATCGACGCCGTCCGGATGTATTGCGCGCCGACGGTGTGATGCGTCCACCCGACCGAATACACCCATGCCGTCGTCCGTTCGCGGCCGGAATTCGCTGTGACCGCCTCGGCGATCTCCCGGAACTGCTCCACCGGAATGCCGCAGATGTCCGCGACGGCCTCGGGCGTGTACCGGGAGAAATGCCGCTTCAGGATCTGGTAGACGCACCGCGGGTGCTGGAGTGTTTCGTCGGTCTTCGGTTTCGAGCCGATCCCCGCGCCACCGCTCCCGTAGGACTCGGCACGTGCCGCGCTCTGGTGCCCTTCGCCGCTGTGCTGGTTTTCGCCCGGCAGTTCGGCCTCGCCGGTCCCGGCGGCGGGAAGGGCTTCGGCGCCCTCGTAGCCCCAGCTGGCGACGTCGTACTGGTGGCGGTCCGGGTCGTAACCGGAGAAGACGCCGTCGAGGTCTTCGGTGTCGCGGAAGTCCTCACGGACGATCGCGGCCGCGTTGGTGTAGGCGAGCACGTACTCCCGGAAGTCGAGTTCGTGATCGAGGACGTACTTGATCAGGCCACCGAGGAACGCGATGTCCGAACCGGCCCGCAGCGCCGCGTGGACGTGCGAAACCGCGCTCGTCCGGGTGAACCGCGGATCGACGTGAATGATCTTCGCGCCGCGTGCCTTCGCCTCCATCACCCACTGGAACCCGACCGGGTGACATTCGGCCATGTTCGAACCCTGGATGACGATGCAGTCGGCGTTGGCGAGGTCCTGCTGGAACGTCGTGGCGCCCCCACGACCGAAGGAGGTCCCCAGACCGGGAACCGTGGCGGAGTGTCAAATACGGGCCTGATTTTCGATCTGTATCGCGCCGAGCGCGGTGTACAGCTTCTTCATCAGGTAGTTCTCTTCGTTGTCCAGGGTCGCGCCGCCGAGGCTCGCGATGCCGAGCGTCCGCTTGAGCGGGACACCCTTTTCGCCGGCCTCCTCCCAGGTCTCGCGGCGCGTCTTCAGGACACGGTCGGCGATCATCTCCATCGCCTCGTCCAGCGGCAGCCGTTCCCACTCGGTGCCGTACGGGCGGCGGTAGAGGACTTCGGTGACACGGCTCGGGCTGGTCACGAGCTGTTTGCTGGCCGAGCCCTTCGGGCACAGGCGGCCGCGCGAGATCGGCGAATCGGGGTCACCCTCGATCTGGGTGACGCGCCCGTCCTTCACGTAGACGTTCTGCCCGCAGCCGACCGCGCAGTACGGGCAGACCGATTTGACCACCTCGTCGGCGTCCTCGGTGCGCGCGTGCCAGGTTTCGGAGCCGCGGGACTTCGCCGCGGCGGCCCGCGCGGTCCGGTCGGGACCGCTCAGCTGCCGGTAGACCGGCCAGCCTTCGATCCACTGACGGACTCCCATACCTCGCACGCTAGTAGCGATACCCCGGTTTCGCAGTTCCAACCAGCTCTAACCGGCGGTCCTCCGCGTCCCGTCGGCCAGCGGAACCGTGGTGCCCGCCGCGTCCAGCTTTTCGAGCAGCGGAACCATCACCCGCCGGGTGGTGCCGAGGGCCCGGCGTGCGGCGGAGACGGTAAAGGGCTGTTCGATCCGGGCGAGCGCGGCGGCCGCGCGCTCCTCGGCGCCGGCGCCGAGGACGACGCCGTCCGCGATCGCCGTCAGCCTGCCGAGCCGGACCGCGGCCGCCAGTTCTCGTTTGCCGAGGCCGAGTTCGCGTAGTTCATCCGCTTCCGGAGCGCGGAAGGGCTCCTCGGCGAAACGCCGGTCGAGGACCGCCAGCG
Organism: Amycolatopsis sp. NPDC059021; assembly: GCF_042739895.1. Classification (NCBI taxonomy): domain Bacteria; kingdom Bacillati; phylum Actinomycetota; class Actinomycetes; order Pseudonocardiales; family Pseudonocardiaceae; genus Amycolatopsis; species Amycolatopsis sp. NPDC059021. The sequence goes on along the minus strand of NZ_JBHYIQ010000046.1, from coordinate 59,425 downwards.
CCGCCGCCACCCGCGGGTCCAGTCCCGCACCACGATGCCGGACGACGCCGTCGGCGACGTCGAGGTCGGTGCCTGCCAGGAGCGGCGTCAGCAGTTCGGACGCGGGCAGGCCGAGGTGCTGCCGCAGTGTCTCGACCGGCATTCCCACCGCCACCGGGTGTTCGGCGGCCCAGGCAGCGACGACGTCCGGGGCCTCGGCACGCAAGCGGGCGAACCCGGCCGGGTCGGCGAGCCAGCCGCCGATGCGTTCCCCGGTCTCGGCCAGCCCCATCGCGCGGAACTCGGCCGCCCGCGCGAAACCGTCCCGCCGCAGCCGGGCCGCGCCGAGGTCCGGTTCGGCGAGTTCGGCCGCCCTGGCGCGGGCGGCACCCCGGCGCGTCAACGGGGGCGGCCGGACGTCCAGGACGTCGAATCCGGCCGGGACGCGATGCTCGCCGGGATCACGCAGGAGCCCGCGATCACCGGCGCGCAGCGGGAGCGGGGTCCGCAGGAAGAGCCGGGCGACGTCTGTCCCAAGTGGACGGATACGCACCGGGACCGCCGCGGTTCCCAGATGCAGCACCAGTTCCCGGTGCAGCTCCGCGGACTTCGCGCCGCGCAGCCGGACGTCCGCTTCGGCGGTGGTCACCCAGGCGTCCGGGGTGCGCAGAGTGTCGCCGCGACGGATTCCGGCCCGGGGTGCCCCGCGCAGGTTCACCGCGACCCGCGCGGCCGCCTCGACTCGCTCCCGGCTCGTTCCGAGCGCCTGCAAACCGCGAACGCGGACCCGATCCTCGCCGAGCATCAGCTCGTCACCGACGGCGAGGACGCCCGCGGTGAGCGTGCCGGTGGCCACGGTGCCCGCGCCCTTGACGGTGAACGCGCGGTCGATCCAGAGCCGGACGTCGGCCTCGGTGTCCGGCTCCGGCAGGGACGCGGCCAGCTCGCCGATCGCCATCCGGAGCCGGTCGAAGCCCTCCCCCGTGACACCGCTGACCGCGACGGCGGGCACCCGGCCGAGCGAGGTGGCGGCGATCTCGCGCGACGCGGCGGCCGTCGCGGACGCCGGGTCGGCGCGGTCGGCCTTGGTCACCACCAGCAGCCCACGCTCGGCCCCGAAGGCGTCGAGCGCGGCGAGATGCTCGGCCGACTGCGGCATCCAGCCCTCGTCGGCGGCGACCACGAACAGCACCGCGGGCGCCGATCCCGCCCCGGCCAGCATGTTCGGCACAAAGCGTTCGTGGCCCGGCACGTCGACGAACGCGATCTCCTCGCCGCCGATCGTGGTCCACGCGAAGCCGAGGTCGATGGTGAGGCCGCGGCGGCGTTCCTCGGCCCAGCGATCGGGTTCCATCCCGGTGAGCCGCCGGACCAGTGTCGACTTGCCGTGATCGACGTGCCCGGCGGTGGCGATCACCCGCATCGGCGCACGGCCTCCGCCAGCCGCGCGTCGTGGTCCGGTGGCACGGTCCGCAGGTCGAGCAGGCACCGGTCCCGGGCGACGCGCCCGATCACCGCGGGCTCGCCGAGCCGCAACGCGGTCGCGTACCGGGCAGGCAGGGCGACCGCGGCGCTCGGCAGTTCGACACCGGGCGCTCCCCCGCCACCGACCGCCGACACCGATTCGACGGCCTCGGCGTCCACTCCGTCGGCCCGCAACGCCGCGCAGAGCGCTTCGGCGCGTTGCCGCAGCTGAGAAACGTCGGCCTCCAACGCCGCGCGGACCGGTGGGAGCGGGCCGCGCAGTGTCGCCTCCAACGCGGCGAACGTCAGCTTGTCGACACGCATCGCGCGCGCCGCCGGGTACCGCCGGAGCCGTTCGACCAGGGCCGCGTCGCCGAGCAGCAGTCCGGCCTGCGGACCACCGAGCAGTTTGTCGCCGCTGGCGGTGACCAGGTCCGCACCCGCCCGCAGCACACTCGCCGCGTCCGGCTCCTCGGGCAGCAGCGGGTGCGGGGTGAGCAACCCGGAGCCGATATCGACGACGAGCGGCGCGCCGAGCCCGGCCAGGTCGGCCACCGTCGCTTCGGCGGTGAACCCGGTGATCCGGTAGTTCGACGGATGCACCTTGAGCACGAATCCCGTGTCCGGGCCGAGCGCGGCCGCGTAGTCGGCGACGGTGGTGCGGTTGGTCGTGCCGACCTCGCGCAGCCGCGCCCCGGCCGAGGTCAGCAGATCCGGGATGCGGAAGCCGTCGCCGATCTCGACCAGCTCACCCCGGCTGACGACGATCTCGCAGCCCGGCGCCAGCGCGAGCGCGCACAGCAGCAGCGCGGCGGCGTTGTTGTTCACCACGTGCACGCCGCCCGCGCCGGGGACCGCCTCCGCGAGCGCGGCGAGCGCGCCCCGTCCGCGTCGTGCCCGGTCGCCGCTCTCCAGGTCGAATTCGACGTCAGTCGCCCCGCCCGCGGCCGCGACGGCGTCGAGCGCGGCCGTCGACAGCGGCGCCCTGCCGAGGTTGGTGTGCACCACGACGCCGGTCGCGTTGAGCACCGGCCGCAGCGAGGAACCGTTGGCAGGCAAGTGTTTCAGGACGTCGTCGACGACTTCCGCCGGGCCGATCTCGCCCGCGCGGGCACGTTGCTGCGCCGCGACGACGGCGGATTTCACCCAGTCCCGGCCCAGACTCTCGACGGCCTTCGCGATCCGGGGTTCGGCCAGCACGGCGTCGGTCCGCGGGATGGCGCGGCGCGGGTCGCTCATCGCCGGTGCCCGTGGCGGAGGCGGACGGGAATCGAACCCGCCAGCGGCAGCGCCTGCCGCTCAACGGTTTTGAAGACCGCGCCGGCCACCAGACCGGGTACGCCTCCCTGGGCCATGCCGCCATCCTGCCAAGGTCGCGCCCTCGCCGCATCGCGAGCACCATGGGACGCATGACCCGCCTGACCCAGTACGCGCACGGCGGGGGCTGTGCGTGCAAGATCCCACCGGGCGAACTCGAAGACGTCGTCCGCGGCCTCACCGGGGCGACCCCCGCGGATCCGGCCGGGGAACTGCTCGTCGGCCTCGACGACGGCGACGACGCGGCCGCCGTCCGGATCTCCGGCGACACCGCGCTGATCGCCACCACCGACTTCTTCACCCCGGTCGTCGACGACGCCTACGACTGGGGCCGCATAGCCGCGGCCAACGCGCTCTCCGACGTCTACGCGATGGGCGGGACACCGGTGGTCGCGGTCAACCTGCTCGGCTGGCCGCGCGAGGTATTGCCGTTCGAACTGGCGGCCGAGGTCCTGCGCGGCGGTCTCGACGTCTGTGCCAAGGCCGGGTGTCATCTCGCGGGCGGGCACAGCGTCGACGACCCGGAGCCCAAGTACGGTCTCGCCGTCACCGGCGTCGCCGATCCCGCCCGGCTCCTGCGCAACGACGCCGGCCGCCCCGGAACTCCGCTGACACTCACGAAACCGCTCGGCATCGGCGTGCTCAACTCACGGCACAAGACCACCGGCGAACGTTTCCCGACGGCGATCGACACGATGACCACGCTGAACGCCGAGGCGTCCCGCGCCGCGCTGGCCGCCGGAGTCACCTGCGCCACCGATGTCACCGGGTTCGGCCTGCTGGGGCATCTGCACAAACTCGCCCGCGCGAGCGGGGTCACCGCCCGGATCGACCCCGCCGCCGTCCCCTACCTCGACAGCGCCCGTGAAGCGCTGCGCGACGGCTACGTCAGCGGTGGCACCCGCCGCAACCTCGACTGGGTCCGCCCGCACGCCGACCTCGGCCGGATCACCGAGGACGAAGCGCTGCTGCTGGCCGACGCCCAGACCTCCGGCGGGCTGCTGGTCGCCGGCGAACTGCCCGGCCACCCGGTGATCGGCGAACTCCTGCCCCGCGGCGAGCACACCATCGTGGCGGGCTGACGTCCCGGGGTGCCGGTGCGCCCTGCCGGTGTCCACAGAGGACACCGGCCGGTCGTCAGCGCGCGCGGTCGTAGACCACGGCGGTCTCACCGAGTTTGCCGGTCTCGTGGTGGGCGAGTGTCCACTTCGTACCCGGCAGGCCGTCCTCGAACAGCCGATCCCCGCCTCCGGCGATCTCCGGGCAGATCAGGAGGTACAGCCGGTCGAGCAGATCCTCCGCGAGCAGTGCCTTGATGACGCTCGTGCTGCTGTTGACCAGGATGTCGCCCGTGCCGGTGGCCTTGAGGTCCGCGACGACGTCGGCGACGGGGGCGTTCACGATCCGGGCGCGCTCCCACGGCGCTTCGGTCAAGGTCGTCGACAGGACCACCTTTTCCGTGTCCACCAGCCACTTCGCGTACCCGCGGTCACGCGGGTCGGCGTTCTCGTCCGCGGCGACCGACGGCCAGAATCCCAGGAATCCCTCGGCGTTGACTCTGCCGAGCAACGCCGTCGTGGCGTTTTCGCGCATGCGGGTCATGTGGTCACGGGCGACGTCGGTGGTCACGTACGGGATGATCGCGCTGAGATCGCCGGGCCCGCCGGGGCCGTTGTAGCGTCCGTCCAGGGTCAGGCTGAGGTTCGCGGTCACCTTGCGGGTGTTCGGGTTCGTCATGATCGTGCTTCCTTTTCTTTTTCCTGTGCTGCTCGGATGGTGTGCGGAAATGCGCCGACGGCGTCGGCGAGCTTGTCGAGTACCTGACCCCAGCCGGTTTCGATCCCCGCGATGGCGGAGACGGCCTCCACGGTCGTGGCCGTGATGCGCAGGCCGAGCCGCAGCCGGGTACCGCCGTCGGCGGCGGTGAGCGCCAGGTCGTAGTGGCCGGTGAACGCGATCGCCCCCGCCGCGTCGAGCACCGAAAGATCGAACACGAGATGCCGCGGCTCCTTCGCGGTGTGGACGGTTCCCTCGGAGGGGTAGCGATGCCCCTCGGCATCGCCGTACTCCAGCACGACGCGGCCGCCCGCCCGGGGCTCGAGCACGCAGTCGGTGACGGTCATCGACGGCGGCACCCACCAGGAGGCCAGCAGATCCGGGTCGGTCCAATGCCGCCAGACGACGTCGCGGGGCGAGGCGAGCACGCGCTCGAAAGAGAAGGTGCGCCCGTCCGCCCAGCGATCCCGGTCCGCGACCGCGGTCTCCGCTTCGATGGCGGCGCGATAGCGCGCGACGACGTCACGCTCGTCCTCGTGCGCCTCAGCGGTCTCGACCAGTTCCCGCAGGCGACGCGCGAGGGTCTTCAGCGGCGCGGTTTCCACCGCGTAGACGCGGCGTTGCCCGAGCGGGAAGACCGTCACGAGGCCGACCCGGGCGAGGGTCTGGAGGTGCTTCGTGGTCTGCGGCTGCCGCAGGCCGGTCAGCTCGGCCAGTTCGCCGACAGACCGGGGCCGCTCGGCGAGCAACTCGACGAGGCGCCACCGTGCGGCGTCTCCCAGTGCTGATGCGATCCCGTCCATGGCGCAAAGTATTCACTCAAGAGAATATTCTTGTCAAGGAATTCTTTGGTCATGGCCGTGACCAGGCTAAACGTCCCGAGAACGACGCTCGTAGCGAGACCGGGCGAGGTCGTACGCCGCGCGCAGCAACTCACGAACCGCGGTCCCGGTCCGCGGCCCCGGATTCACCACCGCGAGCCAGCCGGCGGTCCCGTAGACCGGGTGGGCGATGACGACGTCGGTGACGCTCGGATCGATGTCGTCGCCCGTGTCACGCGGGGCATGGCCGGTCCATTCCCGGAAGGCGTCCTTGCCCGCGGCGATGTTGACGCGGAAGGTGTCCGGTCGCTCCAGCCGCGACCGCTCGTCGCCGGGGTAGTTCTTGGTCACGATCGTGGCGAAGGGCTGGGTCTTCGGCACGACGCCGTCGGGCGCGTAGTAGAAGAACGTGTCGCCCCAGCTGATCTCGGGCGAGCCGTCACCGGGTACCGGGCTGAGGGTCAGCACCCCGTCAAGGGCGCCGACGAAACGGATGATCTCTTCGGTCGTCATGTGCTCCAGCGTCACATTAAAGTGCTTATGGAGACTTTGACCCGGACAGCCAAGGATTTCAGGGTGACAACTCGCAACTCGCCGGTTCTGCGCACCGCAGCCGTCGCACGAGCCGCCGGATACTCCGTCCAGCAGGTGCGCAACCTCGAACAGGCCGGAGTGCTGCCACCCGCCGAGCGGGCCGGGTCGGGCTACCGCGGCTACCGGGAGATCCACCTGCGGTCGGCGATGGCCTACCGGGCCCTCGCGGCGGGAGTGGGTCCGGTGGAGGCCAAACGCATCGTGCGAGCCGTACACGAACGCCCGGTTTCGGAGGCGCTCGCAATGCTCGACGCCGCCCACGCACGACTCGACCGGGAACGAGCGGAACTCCGGGACGCCGAAGCAGCGGCCGAGGCGATCTCCGCCGAGCCGATCGACGACGTGCGTCCGTCCGATTCGATGAGCGTCTCCGAACTCGCCGCCGCACTCGCGATCCGCCCGTCCACCCTGCGGCACTGGGACGCCGAGGGCCTTGTCGTACCGGACCGGGTCACGCCTCGCGAAACCCGGCGGTACTCCCCCGCCCAGGTCCGCGACGCCCGGATCGTCCACCAACTGCGCGGCGCCGGATACGGCGTCACCGCGCTGCGCACCCTCATGCCGCAGCTACGACGCGGCAAGCGCGCCGACGACCTCGCGGCCGCGCTCGCCATCCGTGCCGCGAACATCACCGCCCGCTCGCGCGCCCTCCTCGACGGCACCGCCGAACTCGCCGCCGCGCTCTCCCTCGTCCAGGACAGGCGACAGGACGCCGAGAATCCTTGTCCTGTAACGGTTTCGGGGAGAAGTTGACGGTCCGGTGAATATCCGCTGAAGCTCGGTCGCGCGCGGGACCGGTCCTCCTGCGCGAGAAGTACATTGTCTTCCCTCCAGGGGGGTGGCAGTGGAAGATTTCCCGTTCGGCGCCGTGATTTCCATCGTCGGCGTGATGGTTCCGGTGGTGGCGTTCCTGTGGGAGTTCGTCCTGCGCGGGCGCAAACGCCTCGGGTACCGAGTGCAGATGGACACCACCGTGACCGGCGAGATCTCCGCCGAGCACGTCGGCGCGCTGGAGCTGGTGCACCGGGAGACCGGCCGGTCACTGGTCAATCCGTCGTTCGTGCTGCTGCGCATCGAAAACCACGGCACGGCCACCATCAAGGAAGCCGACTACCGGAATCCGGAGGCGGTGGCGCACGGCGTCCAGATCAGGTTTCCCGGCCGCACGGTCGCCGGATTCGTGGTGACCGAACTCAGCGACTCGCAACTGGTCAACAACTTCGGCACCAAGTCGGGGCTGAACCGCGGGACGGTCGACGACGCGCGCGGCACGAAGGCCGGCGTCATCGAACTGCCCAAGGCCCGGCTGAACCGGGACGACCACTACAAGGTCCTCGCCGTCCTGGAGCCGGCGCCCGGCAACGGCCCGCTGACCCCGGAGGAGATGAAGCCCTACCTCGAGGGCAACGCCCTTCTCGGCGGCCGGGTGGTCAAGACCGAGAGCGGGACCGGGCTCTCCCGGCGCACCCTGGCGCTGCTCGTCTTCCTGGTGGCGATCATCATCGCCCAGTTCGGGGTCTACCTGTTCAACGACCCCTCGCCGCTCGACTGCGCCAAGGGGAAGCTCACCCTCACCGGTTCCACCGCCTTCGCGCCCGTGCTGGAGGAAGCCACCCGGCAGTACCGGAACAGCTGCGGGGACGCGAACTTCACGATGGCGTTCCACGGAAGTACCGAGGGCCTGCGCACGCTGAACGAGGCGGGCCGGAAAGCGGGCTCCGGGCCGGACGTGCTGAGTTTCACCGACGGCGCCAAGGAGGACGGCTATCCCCAGCTGCTCCCCCGCCCCGTCGCCTTCTCGCTGTTCACGGTCGTCGCCGGCAAGCAGACGGGGATCCAGGATCTCCGTGCGGACCAGATCAGGCAGCTCTACGACGGCCGTGTCGGCAACTGGCGGGAGCTCGGCGGCGCCGATCTCCCGGTCCGCCTGATCAGCCGAAGCCCGGACTCCGGCACGCGGCGCGCGTTCCAGGCGCGCCTCCTCGACGGCAAGCGGGAACCGGGCACCAACTCCGACGACTGCCTGAAGGTGGGCCCCGGCGCGCAGCCCGGCCCCGTCCGGTGCGAACGGCCGACCACCGCCGAACTGCTGAACGCGGTCGCCACTACGCCCGGCGCCCTCGGCTACGCCGAACTCGGCAGCATCACGGGCCGCGACGATCTCGTGCCGGTCCGCATCGACGGCCATCCGGCCACTTTGGACGGTGCGGTGCACGCCGCCTACCCGTTCTGGGAGACCGAATACGCCTATACCTACGGCGAGCCCAAGGCCGACTCCCTCGCCGCCAGCTTCCTGCGGTACCTGACCAACCAGGTCGGCAAGGACGTCATCCGCTCGTTCGGCAACCGGCCCTGCGCCGAACTGGCGAACCCGGTGCTGTGCCACCCGACCTGAGCGGTGCGGTGGTGACGGCTACCGGAGGACGACCGGAAGCTCCCGCACACCGGTGATGTCGGGCGAAGGGTGGAAGACCGGGGGGCGTTCGGGGTCGAGGCGCAGGGCCGGGTAGCGATCGAACAGGATGTTCAGCGCGATCCGGCCCTCCAGGCGGGCCAGCGGCGCGCCGATGCAGAAGTGCACGCCCCGCCCGAACGTCACGTGCGGGTTGGGATCCCGCTCCGGGTCGAACGTGTGCGGGTCGGGGAAGACGCGTTCGTCGCGGTTGGCCGCGCCCAGCCACACGGCGACCAGCTGGTCGCGCGGGATCGGCTGCCCCGCGAGCACGCTGTCGCGGTTGGTGGCCCGGAACGCGCGCGCGACCGGCGGGATCAGCCGCAGCGACTCCTCGATCGCGCCGGGCACCAACGTGCGATCGGCACGGACGCGCGCGGCGTGCCCAGGGTGGGCGTCCAGCGCCAGAACGGTGTTGCCGAGCAGGAGCGTCGTGGTGATGTGCCCGGCGATCAGCAGCAGGTTGGCGAAGTTGACCACCTGGTCGTCGCTGAGCCGTTCGCCGTCCACCTCGGCCTCGGCCAGCTTGGTGAGCAGGTCCTCGCGCGGGACGCGTCGACGTTCGGCGGCGTGTTCGCGCAGGTAGGCGCGCATCTGCTCGAGGTCGTCGAACTGCTCGTCCAGCTCGTCCTGGTCGACCTCGCCCAGCGCGTCGGCGCTGCTCTCCAGCAGCTTCGAGGTCCACTTCTTGAACTGCGGCCGATCGGAGGCCGGAACGCCGAGCAATTCGGCGATCACGATCACCGGCAGCGGGTAGGCGAGCCGGTCGACCAGCTCCATCCGGTCCACGTCGCCGGCCTCGTCCAGCAGTTCGCAGGTCAGTTCGGCGATGCGCGGCTCCAGGTCGGCGACGATCCTCGGCGTGAACGCGCGGCTGATGAGCCTGCGCAGCCTGGTGTGCTCGGGCGGATCGAGCTGCAACATGTTCCCGACGGTCATCCGCTCGTCCAGCTGGACGGGGAAGAGCCTGCCGGTGTCGTGGGAGAACGTGCCCGGATCCTGCAGGACCTCCACCGCCTCGGGATGCCCGTAGACGTGGTAGACGCCCTTGTCCTCTTCCCACAGCACCGGCGCGGGCGGGCGCTCCCCGCGCAGCCAGAACTGTGCCTGAGGCGCGCCCCAGGTATCGGTGGGTGCGACCACGATGTTCCCCCCAGGTGAAGCGGGTCTCGGGGAGTTCCGGAGACCCGGCAGGCTGATCAGTGTCGTCCGGTCACGGCATTGATCAGCTTGGGCCAAAGCCGGGGGCCGGGGCATCCCCAGGGCTGGTGGTCATGCGATCGAGCGCGTGGTCGAGGCGGGTGATGACCGACGGGACGTCGGTGCGCTCGGCGCTGCGGATCAGCTCGACGGCGGCGCGGAGGAGGCTCTCGGGCCGCGCGATGAGACGAGCGAGCACGGCGGTGCGGACGTCGAGCAGTTCGATGGTGGTTTCCCGCTCCGCGCCGCTCTGGCCGGCCAGGAGGACGGCGTTGTGCCAGGCCTCTTGGCGGGCTCTGCGGATACTGAAGTCGAGAACGCGTTCGTCGGTGCGGCCGCCGAAGCGGTCGAGCAGCCACAGATACGGCGAGACCTCGTCGACGGCCTTCTGCACCGCCAGCACCACGCGCGCCAGAATGTCGTTGATCAGCAGAAAATCGCGGCGGAGTGTGTGAATGTCCGCCCCGGGGCAGGTGTCCGCCGCCGCGATGGCCAGATCGAGGTTGATGTGCGCGTTCACGCCGAGCACCAGATGCTGGACGATGATGGTGCCCGGATCGGACAGCGTCTCGAAGGCCGTCCGCCAGCACCGAGGCCCGCCTCGGTCACGTAGCCAGGCGTCGTGGGCGTCGAAGTAGCGGTTGCCGAACAGCGTGTCGAACCGGTCCATCCGCGCGCCGTCGTCGAACAGTCCATTGTGGATCGCGGTGCGCACTTCGACGGTCACTTGCCGGTACAACGCCGCGAAGTAGCCCGCACGGTCGGCCGCCATGTACGCGTCGCGCACGATCGCGGCGAGCCCGTCCACCACCTCGTCGATGTTCCGTGCCGTCATGGACACCTCCGGGAACTCGGGTGACGGCCGCAGTGTCCCCCGATCGGCCGAGGACCCCTCCCGGACACGGAGAGCGACGCACATCACGTGCCGGAAACCGCCGCCGGGGAAACAACGAGGCGCGCCGGACGTTGTACCCAGTGCCGGTAGGGAACCAGTCCCCGGGCCTCACCCCTCGCCTTCACGGAATACCGCTCCGGGCGGAGCCGTGTCGCGCCACCCGCCGCGAGGCGACGCCCTACCGGCCCCGAGCCCCCGCTCCTGCTCGCAGGGTCTCCCCCACCCCTTCGCTGGGCGGGAGCGGGCCAACCACCACCGATCGGCTAACCCATGCGTGCGACACGATTTGATCGTGCACTCTCCGTACGCGAGAATCTCGGCTCGTGACAGACCGTGACCAGCGCCGAACCCAGGACCGCCGGGAAACCGTGACCCCGCCGGCGCAGCCGATGACGCTGGCGGAGGCACTCGCCGACGAACACCCGCTCATCCGCTATCAGGCCCGGCAGCAGCGCTTGCTCGACGCCGGTGAACGTCCCCTCTCGCCCGAGGCGATGACCTCCGCGGACCTGATGCGCGAACTGTGGCAGCGCAACCGCGACCGCATCCGCGGTCACCGGCTCCTGACCGCAACGCACACGCGGCGATAACGCCCGCCGCTCCCTTTTCGCCGACCGGCTCCGCCCGACGCTGCCGAGATCCCGCGCCGGCGCCACTTGTTGACGTGTCACGCCGCTCGTGCTTATCGTCACATCTGCATTCCGGAAGGCGCCTTCCGCATAGTGAAACAGCTAGCCCACGTCGGACCGTCAGCCCGGCGGGCCGCGGCCCGGCTCGCCCGCGCGGAAGGATCGAGGCCCCATGCGGATTCCCCATTCCCGGAGCAGGACGGCACACCGGGCCCGGCCGGAGGACGAGCGGCCACCCGTCCGTCGGCAGATCCTCTACGGTCTGCAGCACATCCTTTCCATGTACGGCGGCGTGATCGCGGTCCCGCTCATCATCGGCGGCGCCACCGGCCTGCCGCCGGAGCGGATCGCGCTCCTGGTGACCGCGGCCCTGTTCGTCAGCGGTGCCGCGACGATCCTGCAGACGGTGGGCGTTCCGTTCTTCGGCTCGCAACTTCCGCTCGTGCAAGGAATTTCCTTCGCCAGCGTCGCCACGATGACGGCGATCGCCGCTCGCGGCGGCGGCCTGTCCGCGGTGTTCGGGTCGATCATCGTTGCCAGCCTCATCGGCCTGGTGCTGAGCCCGTTCTTCAGTCAGCTCATCCGGTTCTTCCCGCCGGTGGTCACCGGTTCGATCATCACCGTGATCGGCGTTTCGCTGCTGCCGGTGTCGTTCCGCTGGGCGATGGGCGGCACCGCCACCGCCCCCGACTACGGGTCGGTCAGCAACATCGCGCTCGCCGGTGCCACCTTCCTCATCGTCCTGCTCGTCAGCAGGCTCCTGCAGGGCCTGCTGTCCCGGCTGTCGATCCTGCTCGGCATCGTGGCGGGCACTCTCGTCGCGTTCGCCCTCGGCAAGACCGACTTCTCCGGTGTCGGGCACGGCCCCGTCGTCGCCCTGCCGCAGGTGCTGCCCTTCGGCGCGCCTGCGTTCTCGGTTTCCGCGATCGTCTCGATGACCGTCGTCATCCTGGTGACCATGATCGAGACGACCGCCGACATCGTCGCGCTCGGCGAGATCGTCGAAACCGAGGTCAGCCCGCGCCGGGTCGGTGACGGCCTGCGCGCCGACATGCTTTCCTCCGCGGTCGCCCCGTTGTTCGGCAGCTTTCCGTGCACCGCCTTCGCGCAGAACGTCGGACTGGTCGCGCTCACCCGCGTCAAGAGCCGCTACGTCGTCGCCACCGGCGGCCTGATCCTCGTCGTCCTCGGCCTGCTGCCGGTACTCGGCCGCGTGGCCGCCGCGATTCCCCAGCCCGTGCTCGGCGGCGCGGGGATCGTCCTGTTCGGCGTGGTCGCCGCCAGCGGCATCCGCACCCTCGCCAAGGTCGACTACGACAACAACCTCAACCTCGTCATCGTCGCCTCGGCACTCGGCTTCGGCATCATCCCGATCGCGGTTCCCGGGTTCTGGTCCCATTTCCCCGGCTGGTTCGCCACCATCATGGACTCCGGCATCAGCTCCGCCAGCGTCGTCGCCGTCGTGCTCAACGTCGCCTTCAACGAAACCAGGGCACTGCGCAAATCCGGACCGTCCACAGTGGCCGCGGCACCGAGCCCCGGCACCGTCGCGCGCGCGGATTCCCCGGACGGCACAACGGAAACCGGCTGATCAGCCGTCCTGACGCGGCCGGAAGGCCACGATCGGCAGCTGCGAGACCAGGCTGCGCCGTGCGGCGTCACCGCCGTCGTAAGGGTGACCCACCAGCTTGCCGAGCAGCGGACGCAGAACCGGCCGGATCCACCGGTTGCGCCGCTCGTACGCGGTCATCACGGCGAACGCCTCGTCCTCGCCGAGGACGCGGTGGCCCGGTGTGAACCGTCGCCTGCCGACGACGACCTCGAGCGGCGGGCTCGCCTGGATGTTGCGGTACCAGTCGGCGCCGGGGCCGAGCCCGGCGATGACCATGACCTCGCGGGCCGCCGGATCCGCGCCGACCACCTCCAGCACGGTGCGGTACCGGCGGCCGGACCGGCGCCCGGTATGGGTCAGGCACAGGAACCGGCTCCCCAGCAGCCAGCCGAGTCCCCGGTCGTAGAGCCAGGCCGGTGCCCGGAAGACCGCCCGCAGGACGGGGCCGGGCCGAACGTTGGTCACGAGTATGTCCTTCCATCGATTCCGGGCGAGGCGGAGCCGGGAGCGACGAGGCGGCGTAGCACCGGCGCGACCGCGGCGGAGGTGATGCCGGGGTTCAGTGCCCGATGCAGCAACACGCCGTCGATCGCCGCGGCCAGTACCGCGGCGGTTTCCGCGGGCGCCGCGATCTCGTGCGCGCCCAGCCACTCGGCCAGTTGTTCCCGGAAACCGGCGACGACTCCGCCGATCGCGGCCCGCAGTTGCTCGTCGCGCGTGGCCGCCAGGTACGCCTCCATGAACAGCACCGACGTCGGATCCCGGCCGTCGTAGGGTTCGAGCGCGGCAAGCATCGCCTCCAGCAGCTCGTCCGGATTTCGCACAGCCGCCAGCGCCGACGTCGTCTCGTCGAGCAGTTCGCGCATCGCCGCCACGACGGCTTCGGTGAGCAACGCGCGCAACGACGGGAAGTGGTAGTGCACCACGCTCGGGGTCACCGCGGCGCGTTCCGCCAGTACCCGGGTGCTGACCGCGGGCCAGCCCCGCTCCGGGACGAGCTCGACCGCGGCCCGCATCAGCCGCTGCCGCACTTCCCGGCCACGAGCGGCCGCCGGGTTCGTCATCCGCTCCGCCTCCTGGTAGGGCAGTCGTCCTGTACGACTGCCCTACCAGGGTGGCAGACAACTGTTGATCGATGCAACAGTTGTCCGGTGCCGATTCCTGACACGCCAGGAGACGTGCCATGCCGCCTGTCTGTCCACAGTAGACTCGCCCGGCACGTCCCTTGCGCGACGTTCGGGGCATTACCACATCCCGGGTGAGCGAGCGGTCCCGCGCGACAGGGCCTAAGTTCTTCTCATGACGTACGGGGGACCAGGACCGAACCATCCACGACAGCCCGCCTGGCAGCAGCAGCCACCGGGCCCGCAGCCGCCCGGCATGCCACCACAAGGCGTGCCACCACAGGGAATGCCACCACGGGGAATGCCGCCGCAAGGCAGGCCGTATCCACCCCGGCACGTGCCAGGGGAGACACCGCTGACGCTGCCCGGCTGGGGTGCCGTCCCGGCGCTGCTCGGCGTGGCGCTCGCCGCGATCGGCCTGTTCGCGCTCAAGTGGGCGGGCGACGCGACCTTCGCCGACCTCAACGAATCGATCCGGCACGCCGCGGGCACCACGGCCGACCTCACCGGCAACGGCCGGTGGATCAAGATCTACTTTCCCCAGGGTGTCATCATCGCGCTGGCGCTGGCCGCGGTTCCCCCGGCGCTGTGGTCACTCGGCTCCCTCCGCTCAGCGAAGAGCGTCCAGCGCCGCGGCGGGCTCATGAAGAAGAGCCTCCGGGAGGGCCGGACCGGGCCGACCCGTGCGGTGATCTCCGTCCTCGCCGGCCTTTGCCTGCTCTACCACGTGATCAGCCTGCTCATCCTGACCGACGGCGGCGAGTACCTCGGCAAGCTCGGCCCCGGCCCTTGGCTGCTGGTGGCCGGGACCGCGCTCTCCGTCGCGGGTGCCGTGATCGGCCCGCGCGTTCCCCGGCACCCCGCTACGGGCGGCCGGTGAGGGCACCGGCGGCGTGCGCCAGGGTGGTGGGCCAGGAGCCGACGATGCGGTTGCGCGCCCACCGCAGTGACACCCCGGTCGCGAGCACCAGGTACGGCCCGGCGCCCCAGCGCGTCGCGACGACCGCGCCGGTCCGGTCCGGTTCCCCGTCGGCGGGCGCGCCGCCGGGGAGGAAGTCGATCGTGAACCCGCTCCCCGCCCCGGACAGATCGTCCTTCAGCCCGGCCGAAGCCGCGGTGTAGCGGCGCAGCCCCGCCCGCACGGTGGCGTCCTCCGACATCGGCGCGGCGGGGTGAGCGCTGTTGTAGGCAGCCAAAGTCTCGTAGCAAGGCACGGTCATGATCGCTACCGTAACCGGCATACCACCCATCCGCCCCAGCCGTTAACCACCCGGTTACGAATCGCACAGCCCCCTCACAGCAACGCCGCGGAATCCCCGGTTCGCGCCGGGCACACCAAAGACAGCCCGTCACCGTTTGAAGTCACCCCATTTCGGGTAGTCACCACGGTATGCCTGCCTTCGTCAGCACACGACACGCCACCACTCCCCTGACCCCACAACGCGGAACCCGCGTCACCGCTCCGTAACGCGCCACCCCCGGATTGTCCACAAAGGACATACCGGGTTATCGCTCCGTGGGGGGCGGGCGGTGGGGGGGCCGGTTCGCCCCACCGGGGCCCCCCCCCGCGTTAGGGGGCGGGGGATGGGGCCCCCCCCCC
>NZ_JBHYIQ010000046.1:0-43952 GCF_042739895.1 Amycolatopsis sp. NPDC059021 | reverse complement strand
TCCTTGAGGGACTCTGAGTCCCTCAAGGAGGCCCCGACGGACTTTCGAGCGGCAGGAGACGGCGCCCCGGCGCTTGACGACGCCAAAACGTCGAGAGCGCCTTAATGTCACCGTTATCCCGCTTCGCGCTTTCCCAAGGCATGTCAAGGTGTTTTTCCCGCCCATCATGGGACACAGCCGATTAAATCGTTTCGTGATTGGTCGAATCGGAGCACAAGCGGCACCGTGACCAGCACGTACGATGAATGACTGGCTGCACGAAAAGCCATCCCCGCATTCGGCACCTTCGACTCATGAGGGGTGGAAATGCTTGTGTCTCGCGCAAAAAACCGCTGCACGGCCCTGTTCGGCGCCGTGCTGCTGGTCCTCGGCGGCACGACCGGAGCCGCCGCGGAATCGTCCGGCCACCGGTTCGGCGACTGGCCCACCTGGCAGGGCGACCCCTCGGGATCGCGGTTCAACGCGGCCGAACACCACATCACCCCGCGCACCGCGGGCAGGCTCGGCCTCAAATGGGCCTTCGCCTATCCGAAAACGTTCTTCCCCGCCAAGAGCCAGCCCGCGGTGGTCGGCGACGGCGTCTACTTCGGCAGTCCGGACGGCAAGTTCTACGCGGTCGACGCCGAAACCGGCGCCACCCGCTGGACCTTCGATCTCGGCACGGTGGTCAAGGGCGGCGTCGTCATCGACGGGCCGTCCGTGGCGCGGGGCAAGGTGTTCTTCGGCGACAGCCGCGGTTACCTGTACGCACTGGAACAACGGACCGGGCGGCTGTTGTGGGCCAAGCAGACCGAGCCCCATCCCGCCGGGATGCACACCAGCTCGCCGCTCTATCACGACGGGCACGTCTACATCGGCTCGTCCAGCGCCGAAATGCTCGACACCGACCTCAAGTACCCGTGCTGCACGTTCCGCGGCCACGTCGATGCGTTCGACGCCGAGACCGGCGACCTGACCTGGCGTTACTACACGGTCCCCGAACCGAAGGCCGCCGGCACGTGGCCCAGCGGGGCGACCCGGTACGAGCCGTCCGGCGCCGGGGTGTGGAGCTCGCCGGTAGTCGACGAGCGCACCGGCACGCTGTACGTCGGCACCGGCCAGCTCTACTCCGGCACCACCGGGGACTTCGACACCCTGCTGGCGCTCGACGCGCGCACCGGCGCGGTGCGCTGGAAGCAGCAGGTGACCAAGGCCGACACGTGGCGGCTGCTGTGCGGCAAGCCCGACAACGAGGGGTACTGCCCCGGCCAGAAGGACGGCACCGCGCTGGACTACGACATCGGCGCGACGCCGACACTGTTCTCCTCCGGCGGGCGCACGATGGTCGGCGTCGGCCAGAAGAGCGGTGTCTTCCACGTGTTCGACGCGCGGACCGGCGAGGTTTCGTGGCGGCGCCAGCTGTCCGAACCGATGCCGGGCGGCGGCCTGTCCGGGATCCAGTGGGGTACCAGCTTCGACGGCCGCAATCTTTACGTGGCAACGAACTGGGCCAATCCGGGCACCCTGTTCGCGCTCGATCCCGAAGACGGCGACATCGTGTGGCAGACCCCGAGTCCCGCCGACGGCTGCACCACCGGCGGCGCCGCCCAGTTCCCCAAGGTGTGCAAACGGGCGCACACCCCGGCGGTGACGAGCAGTCCCGGGCTGGTGTACGAGGGCAGCGGCGACGGCAAGATGCGCGTCTACGACTCACGGACCGGTGCGGTGCTGTGGACCTTCGACACCATCCGCGACTTCGCCGGTGTCAACGGCGTGACCGGGCACGGCAGCGCGATCTCCGGCAACGGCGGCGCGGTGGTCAGCCACGGCACGCTCTACGTCCAGGCGGGCTACTCGCCCGTCTACCCGAGTGACCACGGAAACGTCCTGCTCGCGTTCGGGCTCTGACGCCCGGCCCACCACCGAGGAGCTTCCGATGAGAACCCCGACACACCGGCGCCGCACCCGCGCCGCACTGGTGTGCGTCCTGGCCGTCTCGCCGATCACCGCGGCCGGTTCGGCCTCAGCCACCGAGAAGACGATCACCGTCACCGAAGGCACCAACCTCGCCGTGACCGCGTCGCCCCGGGACGGCACCCTCGTGTTCGACCTCCAGGGGCAATTGTTCTCGCTGCCGCGCGACGGCGGCACCGCGACCCCGGTCGGCGACGACCTGCTCGACCCGTTCTGGCCGGTTTTCTCCCCCGACGGCAAGGAAATCGCCCTCCAGTCCTACGCCGACGGCATGTTCCACATCACCGTGATCAGCCCGGACGGCCGGACGTCGCGGCAGCTCACGCACGGCGAGCACGACGACCTCCAGCCCGCGTGGTCCCCCGACGGCACGAAGATCGCGTTCAGCTCCGACCGGGCGGGCGCCGCCGACATCTGGACCGTCGACGTACGCACCGGCGAAACCCGGAAGGTCACCAAGGGCGCGACGCAGAAGTCCCAGCCGACCTGGGCTCCGGACGGCAAGAGCATCGCCTACGTCCAGGGCACCGGCATCGAGAGCGTCGACGTGGACACCGGCGCCGTGCGCTCCGTGGTCCCGCCGGGCAGATCGTTCCTCGGGGCACCGTCCTGGTCTCCGGACGGACGCGCGCTCGCCTTCCTCCGCAGCGGCAAGGAGGGCAGGACGCTCATGGTCTCCGAGTCCGGCACCGTGCGCCAGGTGGGCACCTACACCGACGTGTTCCCGTTCCCCGCGCGCTGGCTTTCCGGGCACGAGTTGGTCTACGGCGCCAACGGCAAGATCGCCGTCTCCGACACCGCGACCGGCGCCGGCCGGGCCGTGCCGTTCTCGGCCACCTTCACCGTCAGCCGGGATCAGTACGCACGGAAGAACCACGACTTCGACACGCGGCAGCCGCAGCCGGTGCGCGGCATCGCCGGGCCGGCGCTGTCCCCGGACGGGCGGTCGGTGGCTTTCAAGGCGCTCAACGACCTGTGGCTGTTGCCGGTCGACGGCAAGCCACGGCGGCTGACCCACGACCAGTTCTCCGAATGGGATCCGGTCTGGTCGCCCGACGGCGGGCGCATCGCGTACGCCTCCGACAAAGCGGGCACCGAAGACCTGTACGTGCTGGACGTGGCAGGGGGCGGCGAAAAGCGGGTCACCTCGCTGCCCGGCGCCGAGGTTTCCCCCGCCTGGTCCCCCGACGGGAAGAAGCTGGCCTTCGAGGATCAGGACGGCCTGTTGTCCACAGTGGACCTGACGAGCGGCGCGGTGACCAAGGTGCTGGGGCCGCTGAACACGCCCGGCAGGCCCAGTTGGTCGCCGGACGGCCGGTTCCTCACGCTGACCGTGTCCGCCGGTCAGCGCAACCAGATCCTGCTCGTGGACGTGGCCGCGGGCACGACGAGGACGATCGAGCCCTCGCCGTACGGCTCGGTGTCCACCCGCGGCGACGACGGCCCGCTGTGGTCGCCGGACGGGCACTGGCTCGCGTTCTCCCAGGACAGCGCGATCCACCTGCTGCCGGTCGACGCCACGGGCACCCCGGCCGGGCAGGCGCGGCGCATCACCGACGAGGCCAGTGACGCGCCGAGTTGGAGCGGTGACTCGAAGACGGTGCTGTATCTGCACAACGGCACGCTCCGGCTGACCACAGTGGACGGAGAGCAGACCAGGGACATCCCGCTCGATCTCACCTTCACCCAGGACAAGCCGGACTCCGGCCTGGTGATCCACGCCGGGCGGCTGTGGGACGGCCGCCATCGCGAACCCCGCACCGACGTCGACATCATCGTGGTGGGCAACCGCATCAGGCGGATCGAACCGCACCGGGAGGACCGGCAGCGCGCCGGCTGGCAGTTCATCGACGCGAGCGACCAGACGGTCACCCCCGGGCTCGTGGACATGCACAACCACCAGGAGATGCGGTCGAGGTTCTTCGGCGACAGGCAAGGCAGGCTGCTGCTGTCCTACGGGATCACGACCACCCGCTCCACCGGCGACCCCGCCTACCGGGCGCTGGAGGACCGCGAGGCACTCGCCTCCGGCGACCGGATCGGGCCGCGGTTCTTCATGACCGGCGAAATGCTGGAGGGATCGCGCGTCAGCTGGGAGTTCGCCAGGCCGGTCCGCGACGAGCGGCAGCTCGCGCTGGAGATGTCCCGCGTCCGTTCCCTCGGCTACGACCTGGTGAAGACCTACCAGCGCTTCCGGAACGACTGGCAGGCCGAGGTCACCGAGCAGGCACACGAGATCGGCATCCCCACCACGTCGCACTACCTCTACCCCGCCATCGCCCACGGCGTCGACATGAAGGAGCACCTCGCGGGGCCGTCGCGCTGGGGATTCGGTTTCTCGCACGAAGGTTCGCAGGGCGGGGCGTACGAGGACGTCATCCAGCTGGCCGCGCGCGGCGGGATGCCGTTCAGTACCACGCTGTTCAGCTCCAGCTCGCTGCTCGCCGACGACCCCGGCATGGTCACCGACCGCCGGCTGAGTGCGCTCTACACCCGCTCGCAGCAGGAGATCCTGCACGCGAAGCTGCTGTGCGCACAGGGCAAGGGACCGTGCGGCTTCCTCGACGCCGACGCCGCGCGGACCCGCAAGGAGGTCGACCTGATCAAGCGCCTGCTCGCGGCGGGCGGCACCGTGCTCACCGGTACCGACGCGCCGCTGGACACCACGGCCGTGAGCCTGCACCTGAACGTGCGGGCGATGGCCAAGTACGGCGTCGATCCGTTCCAGGTGCTGCAGAGCACCACTCTGCTGTCGGCCAGGCAGCTCGGGGTCGAACGCGATCTGGGCAGCGTCGAGGAGGGCAAGCTCGCCGATCTCGTGATCACCGACGGCGACGCCTCCCGGGACGTGAACCGGCTCATCGACGTCCGGACGGTGGTGAAGAACGGCAAGCCCTACACGATCGACGACCTGACCGCGCCCTTCCGTACCCCGCCTCCCGGTGCTCCCCGGTGACGGCACGACTTTCGGGCCTACAGGCAGGCACGTCCGGACCACTACCGTGGTGTGGTCTAGACCTCTCATGAGAGGAACCCTGCGATGAAAAATTGCCGCACCGCCGTGAAACTGGCGGTACTGACCCTCGTGTTCGGGACGGCCTCGGTGTTCACCGCCACTCCCGCCCTCGCCCACGGCTCGATGGGCAAGCCGATCAGCCGGATCTTCCAGTGCTTCCAGGAAGGTCCGGAGAATCCCCAGTCCGCCGCGTGCAAGGCGGCCATCGCGGTCGGCGACAGCTGGCCGATCTACGACTGGGACGAGGTCAACATCGGCGACGCCAGCGGGCACAGCCGCGAGATCATCCCGGACGGCAAGCTGTGCAGCGCGGGCCGGGACAAGTACAAGGGACTGGATCTGGCACGGGCCGACTGGCCGGCGACGACGCTGCCGAGCAGCGGCCCGTACACCTTCCAGTACCAGCTGACCGCGCCCCACGAAGGCACCTTCGAGCTGTACGTCACGAAGCCCAGCTACGACCCGACCAAACCGCTGAAGTGGTCCGATCTCGAGGACAAGCCGTTCTACCAGCAGGACAACCCGCCCATCGCCGGAAACGCCTATCAGCTCCGCGCGAACCTGCCGGGCGGGCGCACCGGCCGTCACCTGATCTACTCGATCTGGCAGCGGCACTGGCCGGACTCGGGCGAGGCCTTCTATTCCTGCTCGGACGTGCTGTTCCGCTGAGCCCGCGGCACGGCCGGGCCAGGGCCCCGCACGAAGGAACCGCGGTCCGCCACCGGTGGTGGACCGCGGTTCCGCTGGGCACCGGGACGACAGGCGGGGGCTCGGGCACCGGCCGCCCCGGCATGTTTTCAGGCCGCTAGGCGAGGTTCAGGGCACCGAGACTGGTCAGGCGGGAACCTCCCGCGCAGACGAGCCGGACGTTGTAGGTACCCACCGCCGGGAGGGCGTTGCTCAGGACTCGCCTGCCGTCCGTGCAATCGATGTACACCTGGATGGCGCCGGAAGTCACCCGGCAGGCGAAGTCGACGACCTGGAACGGTGCCCGGCTGAAGTAGTTACAGGTGTAGACGGCGTTGAGGCTGTCCGTGGCGTTGCTGCCCTGCGGGCTCGCGATCCGCTCGCTCACGGTCTGCGCGGCGCCGGCGGGCGCGGCGGAGGCCACGGCGGGCGCGACGAAGAGCGCCGCGAACGCGAAGGCCAGCATAAGCACCGGTTTCATCGCCTTCGAGACCAGTGATCCGGCCCCGATGAGTGGTCGACGCATGATTGATCCTCCTGAAAATGTTCCGGAAAAGGCTTTCCTTCCGAGGCGATATCGTTCCAAGTGACCGGCGCGGAAATATACGTGATTCCGCGCAAAACTCCGGGCCGGGACCAAGATCGATTCACCACTTCCCCTGATTCAGCACTGGTTAAGCCAGTTCGGGTAGCTTCGTGCGGCAGCCGTCACCGGCCGTGCAGAGCTAGGGGAATGGGATGGAAGGTCTTTTCAAACTGTTGCTGGATCGGGTGGACGACAACGCGCAACGAGCCGTCGACGTCTACACCAGCGAGCTTCCCGATTACCGCTCGGTGGCGGAGGACAGGCACGTCCGGACGTCGATGCTGGACTTCGCGGTACTGCTCAGACGCCGGGAAGCCGAACTCGCGGCCGACGGCGCGCCCTTCACCGACAAAGATCTGGCCCTGCTGAGCACATTCGGTGAATTACGCGGCGCGCAGGGTGTTTCGCTGATCTCCGGCAAGCGTGTGCTGGATCTGCACGACGTCCTCACCTTGCGAGAGATTCACGAAGCCGCCGGTTTGCGCCAGACGGAGCACGTGACGGAAATGATCGGCTGGCTGCCCGCCAACGGCCTGGCCGCGAAAAGCGCCTACACCCAGGGTTTCCTGAACGGGCAGCAACGGGTGATCCCCTTCGTCGACCGTGTTCAGGATCTTGCGGGAACGCTGCTCGGGGACGAATTCGTGGCACCCGGCCTCATCGAAAGCCTCGGCATGGGAACGGCCGGGAAATACGTGATCACGATCGTGCGCGTTTCCGGTACGCCGCTACCGGCCGCCCAGCGGCGGGACGAGGTCGTCGGCGCGTTGCTGAAGCACTGCCGGGTACCGATGACCTGGCGGGTGCCCGAGGAACTGGTGGCCCTGATCCCCGGCGACAACGCCGAAACGGCCGAGGAACGCGCGATCGGCCTCGTCGGCGAGTTCGCGCGGATGATCGGACGACCGTGCGCGACCGGCGCGGCCGTGGGACGGATCCGGGCGCTGGGCGACTCGGTCGCGCTGGCACGCCGGATCAGCCGGGTGGCGCCGCTCGAGACCACGCCACAGCACCTGTGTTCCCTGGCCGACGTCTTCGTCGAACTCGGCGTCGCGCAGGTGCCGCTGGTCGACGACTGGCTGCGGGGATTCGCGCGGCGGCTGGAGGGCGGCCCCGACCTGGTGACCACGCTGGACGCCTACTACCGGCACGACATGAACCGGATGAACACCGCGGGGGCGTTGCGGATCCATCCGAGAACCCTGGACTACCGCTTCCACCGGGTCCGCGAGCTCGTCGGGCTGGATCCCGGTTCACGCCAAGGCGTCCGGGTCCTCAGCACGGTGGTCGCCCGCGTGCTCGCCGGACGCTGGGACTGAACTCGCCGCCGGGCGGCAGGAACCGGTTCCGGCGGCCCGCACCGCCGGAACCGGTCCCTGTTCCTCAGGCCGCGCTCTTCTTCCGGGACTTGCGCTTCCGCGGGGCCTCGGCCTCCTGCGGAGCGGACTCGGCCTGCTCGAACGCCTCCACGACCTCCGTCGGGATCCGGCCGCGGTCCGACACCGCGTAGCCGTTCTCCACCGCCCAGGCCCGGATGGCGCGAGAGCGCTCGCGGTCCACCGGGGCCGAGGGGGCCGCGGCACTGGCGGACTGACCGGCGGCCAGCCGCACCTTGCGGCCGCCCACCCGCCGGGCCGCGGACACGTACTGCGCCAACGCGTCCCGCAGATCGTCCGCGTTCTCGTCGGAAAGGTCGATCTCGTAGCTCACACCGTCCAAACCGAACGGCACCGTCTGCTGTGCTTCGCTACCGTCGATGTCGTCCGTAAGCTGGACAAGCACCTTCTGCGCCATCGTTTGTTCTCTCTCGTCGTCATTCAGGAACAACCCGGGTACCGGTCAGTTCCCGGAGCATTGCCCTCCCCCATCCGGCGGCATATTACCCGAATGCCGTATCGGCTGTCGCGCCGAGCGAATTCCTGCACTCCTTTTCCGCCACGCGGACCTCCCGGGCGTCCACACTGGACCGTGACCAATGTCGCGGAACGCGCCGATCCCGGTCCCGGACGGATACCACTTCAGCTGGAGTACTATGGTTGTACCGCTTCACCCGGCACCGATGAGCAGGCAAGCCCGCGAGCGGCTCGGTGGTGTCCTCGCCGGCCCGCACGGCCCTCAGGAGTCCGGTTTGGACAGCGTGTCCCGCCGTTGCCCCGCAAAGGCCGTCAGCAACGAGCGCAGCGCCGCGGTGGCGCGCTCGGTCCTCGCGGTGTCCCCGAACGCCGTCTGGTGGAACACGAGCCCGTCCAGCGCGGCGAAGACGAACTCCGCGAGATCCGGGTCGTCGAGGCCGTTGCGGGCGAGTTCCCGGGACACGGCGTCGCGGTAGACGTCGTTCGCCCGCTCCATCACCGGCCGCAACTCCGGGCGCCGCCGGGATTCCATGGTCAGTTCGTACTGGAACGCCTGCGCGTCCGGGTCCGCGGCGACGAGCGAGATCAGCCCGGCGGCGAACCTGTCGAACCCTTCGGTGTCCGAGGGCAGGTCCGCTCCCTCGACGCTGCGCCCGACACAGTGCACGAGGGCTTCCTCGACCAGGGTGGACCAATCGCCGAAGTGGTACCGGACCGAGCCGTGGGTCACCCCGGCCTCGGCGGCGACGGATCGGTAGGTCAGGCCGCGCAGGCCCTGTGCGGCGACGACACGCACCGCCGCTTCGAGCAGCGCCCGCCGCCCGGTGCCGTAGGCCACCCCTGCCATCGCGTTCCTTCCCGGCCGGTTCGAGGGCGGCCTGCCGCGGAGCCGGTTTCCGCCATGTGGAGCAGTGCGTTCGTCATCGCAGGTACAGACCGCCGTTGGCGTCCCAGCAGGCGCCGGTGACCGAGGCGGCGCCGGGTGAGACGAGCAACGCAACCATCCGCGCGATGAACGCGGGATCACCGAGTTGCCCGACCGGGATGTTCCGCACGAAGCCCTCGAGGTTTTCCTCCCCGATGACCGACCGGACCATCGGGCTGTCCAGCGGGCCGGGCGAGACCGCGTTCACCGTGACCCCGCGCGCGGCGAGTTCGCGGGCGAACACCTTGGTGGCGGTGATGATCGCGCCCTTGGAGGACGCGTAGTGCCCGCCGGTGCCGGTGCCGCCGTTCTGCCCGGCCAGCGACGCCATGTTCACGATCCGGCCGTATCCCTGTGCCGCCAGATGCGCGCCGAAGACCTGACAGGCGGTGAACGTGCCGCCGACGTTGACCTTCATGACCGCGTCCAACTCTTCCGGCGTGATATCCAGCAATGCCTTGGCCTGGGTGCGGGCCGCGTTGTTCACCAGCACGTGCACCGCGCCGAAATCCGCCAGGACCCCGGCCAGCAAGGATTCCAGTGCCACGCGCTCGGCGACGTCCACCGCGTACCCCCTGGCGGTGGCGCCCGAGACGTCGAGTTCCTCCGCCAGCGCGCGGGCGGAGGTGCCGTCGAGATCGGCGATGGCGACGCGATAGCCGTCGGCGTGCAGGCGGCGCACGATCTTCTCGCCGAGCCCGGTGCCGCCCCCGGTGACCACGGCTGTCTGCGCGACGTTCCCGGTCATCTCGTTGTCCTCTTCTCAGCCGGGAAGTTCGACGTCTTCGCGGACGGTGAGCGCGCGGCCGATCCTGGCCTCGACCTTCGCGAACCGCCAGAGCTTGACTTCGCCGTCGCCGACCGGTGTGGTGCGGAACAGGTTGCAGGCGGCCTTCACGGTTTCCTGCGTGTCGACGTCGGCCAGCAGGTAACAGGTCCACGGCCAGCCCTCGGAGGGGCCGACCATATGCGCGTCGTCGTCCATGTCGCCGATGAAGTCCACGCCGGGCAACGCCTTGATTCCGTCCATCATGGACACGAAGGCCTGCCAGACGTGGCCTGCCGTGATGCCGCCGGCGGGCAGGTCGAAGAAGTTCTGGTTGATGCCGATGCAGAACAGCACGCGCAGGGGCGGTGTGCTCACGGTGATTCTCCTCGTGATGGTGGGTCGGGCTCAGCGGAAACCGCGTGCGGTGGGTGGCAGTCCCATGAGGACGGCGCCCGCCGCGTCGAAGACGGCCGGGCCGAGGAACGCGTGCTGCCGGGGCACCAGCGCGTCGCCCGCCAGGTCCTGCAGCGGGTGTCCGGTGTGGATCGGCGCGGTCCCGGAAATCTCGACCAGCTCGCCCACCACGGCGGAGGAGACCTTGGCCAGATGCGCGGAGGCCAGGCGCAGCAACGCATTCTGCTCGTCGGTGGCGGTGTTCCCGGCCAGCACGTGCTGCCACACTTCGTCACTGAGGTCGTAGAACCAGGCGCGGGCCGACCGCAGTTCCGCCTCGGCGCGGGCGAAGGCGGTGCGGTAGTGAGGCCGGTCGGCGAGCTTGGGCGCGCCGGTGATCCCGGTGTACCCGCCGGCGTGCTTGGCGTGGTCCAGCGCGGCCCGCGCGACCCCGGCGCCGACCACGGCGAGCACCTGTGAGGCGTAGGCGATCGCCGGATAGTGGTAGAGCGGTTCGTCGACGGCGGGTGCGCCGCCGCGGATGAACGTCCACTCGCGCGGCACCTCCACCCCGCGGACGACGATGTCGAACGAGCCGGTGGCGCGCATGCCCACCACGTCCCAGTCCTGGAGGATCTCGACCTGTTCGGGCCGCAGTACGGCGGTGCGCGGTTTGCCGTCGGATTCGGCGTCGCCGGGCAGCCCGACGCCGATCCGGTCCGCAGCCACGCAGCCGCTGGCGAACTTCCAGTGCCCGTCGACCAGGAACCCGCGCTCGGTGGGTTCGGCGCGCTGTGTCGGGAAGAGCGCGCCGGCGAACACCACGTCCGGCCCGTCGCGGTAGAGCTCGGCCTGGGTGTCCAGTGGCAGCGCGGCCAGGTAGACCAGCGCGGAGCCGAAGCTGGCGACCCAGCCGGTCGAGCCGTCCACGACGGAGATCCGCTCGATCAGGTCCAGAAATTCGGCGGGCGGGAGCGGCCGGCCACCGAACCTGGCCGGCGTGGCCGCGCGATAGACGCCGATCTGCTTGAGCCGCGCGACGAAGTCCTTCGGGACGTACCGCAGCTCGTGGAACTCGCGCCGCCGCTCGGCGAGTTCGGCGAGTACGTCGTCGAATACGTGCGGGGAAGGAGAATTCGGGTGAGGGGACGGAGATCCCGCGTGTCCGGTCAGCGGTCTTCCTTTCGCGGGCCACCGTGGCAGCCGTGCGGCGCGCCGAGGTCCGGCACGTCGAGGGTCGGGTTGCGGTCGAAGAACCCGTCCGGTTTGAGCGTGAAGCCGGTGTGGTCGACCGGCATGACCGGCCAGTCCTCGGTCCGCACGAAATGTGTGAGGCCGAAGGTGTGCCACAGCACGACGTCCTCGCCGTCGATCGGCCGGTCGCCCGCGGTGTAGGCGGGCAGGCCGTCACCGCCGGGATTCTGGTTGACCGTGTAGCCCGCGGGCCACAGCTCGTCGCGGTCGTACCGGGTGACCCACAGGTGCTTGCGGGCGAACGCCGCGCGGCGGGCGATCGAGGACGCCTCGTCCACCAGCAGCACGGGCTTGCCCTGCGGGTGCAGTACGTACGACGTGGGCTTGCCCAGCCGGTTGGTGCGCTCGGAGCTGGAGATCGTCCACACCCGGTCGAGGTGGTTCGCCGCGAGGCGCTGGGCTTCGTGTTCGGTGCGCAGGCGGGTGCGCTTGCGGGCGATCGCGTTGCCCCATGGGTTGCCCTCCCCCATCGGCACCGGCGCGGCTTCCAGCTCCTCGACGTGGTTGCGTAGCCCGTCCACGGTCAGGTCGAGCCGCGCCGAGAACAGGTGCTGGTGCACCGGCGCACCGAGCCCTGGCGCGAGTTCGGCGAAGTACGGGTCCTCGCCGTCGTAGCCGGACGGGAACGGGACACCGGTGGCCTTGACCTCCAGCTCGATCGTCCCGTCGAGGAAGAAGTACCAGTAGAAGCCGTAGTCGTAATTGCCGATGGTGCCGAAGTAGGACACCACCAGCCGCCGCTGCCGCCGCGTCTCGGAGGTTCCGGTGAAGAGGTCGCTGTGCTTCCACAGCACCCCGGTGTCCTCTTCGTGGACGCAGATCGCGTTGCGGATCACCTGCGGGCGCAGGTGATCGTCGGCGACCACGGCGTCGATGTAGGTGATCTCGCCGAGACAGTCGCAGCCCGGCTCCAGCGAGCCCGCCAGCCGCCCGAGCTGGTACTCGCCGAGGTCGAAATAGTTCTGCCAGCCGTGGGTGGGGCCGGGATCACCGTAGTTGACCACCATCTCGGCGACCGAAGCCCGGTAGAGGATCGGCCGCGCGACGCCGCCGTCGGTGAACGACACCTGGTGCAGGGTCAGGCCCTCACGAGCGTTGAAACCCGGTCGCAGCCGCCAGTTCTGCCAGGACAGCACGCCGTCTTCCCAGGTGAACGAGACGCCTTCGGGCTGGGTGACGGAGATCGGCTTGAGGTCGGTGCGCAGCGGGCCGCGGACCGACTCGTGCAGGTAGTCGCCGGACTCGGTGGGCACGTGCTCGACAGCGGTTTCGAGCACCCGCAACACCCGGCGCCCGGTCACGTCCACGTGCGCGATCACCCCGCCCACCGGATGCGCCCACGGCGGCGTCTCCTTGTCCGGCTGGTAAAACGCCAGTACCCGGTACACCCGCACGCCGACCTCGTCCTCGTAGCCGAAGACCCCGGCCGTCAGGGGGACCACGCGGACGTTGCCCACATCGTGGACCCCGCGTTTGGCAACGGCGTCGAGCCACCGCTGGTCGGCCTTCACGATCTCCTCGACGAGGTCGTAGTCCTCGTCGAGGCAGGGCCCGACGCCGGTCTCGGCCGGATCCAGCACGGTCCGCGAGACGACCTCGCCCGCGGTGAGATCCACGACGACGGTGCTCAGGCCGAGCGGTTCGAGTTCGGTCAGCAGCACCGAGACCTCGCGGGGCAGCGGGCTTTTGCCGTCCCAGGCCAGAACGTCCTCTTTGGACGGTTCGCGGAGCAGGACGTAGGAGAACCGGGTCGCCGCGGTCACCAGGCCCGCCCGCTCCAGCACGGCGCGGGTGGCGTCGATCTCCCCGGGGGTCAGCATCGCCAGCGGATGCGCCGCGGTGGTCCCGGATCCGGTGCCGGAGGTCGCTGGGATGGTCATGGTCCCCTTCCTCGGCCGGCTACGCGAGAACTCGTCCGGCCGTACCGCGCCGGCGCCGCATCCCACCATCCGTCGCCGCGAGCAAACTTGTCAAGCGGAGAATTCCGGGATGTCCGGTTCCCGACGTGTCGGACATCACTCACCCGCACCCCTCCGGTATTCCACAGTGGACGTTCCAGGACCCCGGCACCCGCCGACCGGCTGACGCGGCCCCGCCACCCGGCTGGAACCGTCCCGGCATCCGTCGTGCACCGGCGGAAATCGCGGGCGGGTGCTCGGAACCGGGCATTAGAGTCGGATTCCGGTAGGGAAATTCGGCTCGAGCGGAGTAGCGGTGGACCGGACGATCGTCGTGACAGAGCGGGCAGCGGCCCGCTTCCGGGGGCTGCCGTGGTGATCTCCCGGCAGACCGTGCTCGGCCTGGTCGCCGTGCTGGTCGTCGCGGCCGCGATCGTGGCCAGGCTCGCGCTGTGGACGAGCGCGCCGCCGCTGTTCACCATCGCCGGCACGGTCACGACCGCGCGGTGCGCCACCACGCCGGCCCCCGAGGTACCGGTGGAGGTCCTCGGCCCGGACGGCACACTGCTGAGCGTCGGCACCGCCCAGCGGCCCGCCACTCCCGGGCAGGCGTGTTCGACGAGCTTCTCGGTGCCCGACGTCCCGGCGGGCCATGGCAGGTACGGCATCCGGATCGAAGAACTCGGCGACCAGGTCCACTGGAAGGACGAGGACGAGTCGCGAGCGGGCGTCAGCATCAGCGTGAACGCCTGAAGACCTTGTCGGCGCGCGGTTTCACACTGTCCTAAACGGACTCGTTCGGCCTAGTGGGCGCTCGTCGCGGCCGACCACCAGCCCACCGCCTGACCTCATGCGCCCCGATGAGGTTTTCTGGGTAAGGGGTGGGGCTGCGGCTTCGCTGTCGCGAAAGCTCCGTTGGGGACGGTGAACGTCCGGAACGGAGCGTCCGGGGCACAGGCCCCAGTATCGCAGTGTCGCGAAGGGGACATCGACGGCGTTGAACGTCCCCAACGGACCATTCACGACGCTGCTGACGCAACCGACCACTCCTGAGAAAGCCCCAATGTGGCGTTCGCTGCTCCACTTCTTGCCCCCACCGCCACCCTCAAGGAGACGCTTCGCGTCCAACCTCGTTTCAACGCACCCAATGCCACATGGGGGACCTCGACCATCCACAATGGACGTAGTCACGGAGCGGCGGGAAGGGCGTTGGCGTGGTCGGTCCAGGGTGCGCCGATGCCGTGGAACAGCGCGACGGCGTTCCGGCGCTGGACCCGGGATTGGCTGTGGTGCCCGTCCCGGCCGTGCAGCCGGGCAAGGACGAGCCGGGCCCGCGCCTCACCGAGGCGATGCCCGATCTCGGCGAACCGGGCGTGTACCCGGGTGACTTCTTCGATCGCCTGGGCACGGTCCGCGTCGACGATCGCCAGCACGAGGAGCGCCTGTCCCTCCAGCAGGCGGTAGCCGTGCTGCCGGGCGAGCGCGAGCGCCGCCCGCCCGTCGCCGGGATCGTTGTCCGCCGCGGAAAGCCCGATGAGTGCTTTGGTCTCCGCGAAGCGGTGGGTGACGGCGCGACCGAGTTCCCTGGCTTCCCGGTAATGGGACGCCGCCTCGGCGCGGTGCCCGAGAAGGTGATGCGCGACGCCGACCGCGATGAGGGCTTCGGCCTCCGCGGGGCGGTCGCGCGCGGCGCGCGCGAGGACCCTCGCGGCGTGGGCCTGGTCGAATGCTTCGTCGTAGTGACCGGCGTCGGCGCGCACGGCGGCCAGCGCGGCCCGGGTCTCGGCTTCCACACCGCGGTCACCGGTCTCCCGGTGCAGGTCCAGCGCGACCGTGAGACACGAGGTCGCCTGGTCGAGATTGCCCAGATCGTGGTGGACACGGCCGAGGTGCGTCAGGACGTGCGCCTGCCCGTGCGCGGACCGCAGCCGCCGGTGCAGCTCCAGCGCGTCGGTCAACCGGCCGAACGCCTCCTGGAGGTCGCCCCGGTACAGGTGCACGATCCCTAGGTTGCCGAGGTTCTGCGCCTGCTTGATGACCCGCCCGGTCCGCCGGTTGAGCGCGAGCGAAGCCTGGTGGTGGTCGACGGCTTCGGCCAGGCGACCCGCCTTGGTCGCGAGGTTGCCGAGATACCCGTGCGCCGCGGCTTCTCCGTCGATCCACGGGATGCCGGTCGACACCGCCAGCGCCTCGGTCGAATACCGCGCGGCGCGTTCCAGATGACCTTGGCGGAAGTGGACGTCGGCCAGGCTCAGCCGCGCCGTGACCAGACCCCGCGGATCGTCGACGGCCTCGGCGATGCTCAGTGCGGCCTCCGCCGCAGTCAGCCATTCCACGGTATGCATCCGAAGCCAGAAGTAACCGCGCAGCGCATCGGCGAGGGTACCGGCCGCCACGACGGGACGATGCCGGGCCGCGTGGGTCACCACCGCGAGGAAGTTGGAACGTTCGGCGTCGAGCCAGGCGAGTGCGTCGCCGTGATCGCTGAACGCCGGCCGGTCGAGCCGGTCGGCCGGCGCCAGGGTGAGCCGCCGCATATCGGGGTAGAGCGCGTTCGCCGCCTGATCGGTGGTGGCCAGATACCAGGCGAGAAGCCGGTCCGTCGCGGCGTCCGTGTCGTCCTCGCGGCCGGCTCGCTCACGGGCGTACAGGCGCAGCAGGTCATGACTGCGATACCGGCCGGGCTGGTGTTCCTCGAGCAGGCGCGTCGTGGTGAGTTCGGCGAGGAACCGGTCCGCGTCGGCCTCGCTGACGGCGGCGAGCGCGGCGGCCGCGCCCACGGTGAAGTCGACGACGGGAGCCGCGCCGAAAAGCCGGAAAAGCCGCTGCGCGCCGTCGCCGAGACGCCGGTACGACAGATCGAAGGCCGTGCGTACGGCCGGTTGTTTCTCGTCCGGGACGCTCAACGCCGCGAGCCGGTCGTCACCACGCAGTTGTTCCGTGTAGCGGGCGATCGAGAGACCGGGCCGGGTGTGCAGATGCGCGGCGGCGATCCGCAGTGCCAGCGGCAACCCCGCGCACAGGGCGGCCAGTTCACCGACCGGCCCGGTGTGCGCGGGGCCGAGCACGCGGCGCAGCAACGCCTCGGACTCGGACGCGGGGAGCAGGTCCAACGGCAGGCTTCGCGCGCCTTCGCGGGCGACCAGCCCGGACAATGGTGTACGGCTGGTGATCAGCACGACGCACGTGTTCGAGCCCGGGAGCAACGGGCGGGCCTGCTCCGCGTCCCGTGCGTTGTCCAGCACGACGAGCATGCGCCGGCCGGCCAGGATGCTGCGGTAGAGGGCGGCCGCCTCGTCGACACTCGTGGGGATCTCGTCCGCGGGCACGCCGAGCGCCCGCAGAAACCGCGTCAGCACCGTGATCGGCCGTGCCGGGGCCCCGGTGGAGTAGCCACGGAGATCCGCGAAGAGCTGTCCGTCGTCGAACCGCTCGCGTGCCCGATGTGCCCAGTGCAGCGCCAAGGCGGTTTTGCCGACACCGGCCGTGCCCGTGATCACCGAGACGAGCAGCGCGGTCGGCGCTTCACCGGTGCCGGCCAGCAGCCGGTCGAGTTCGGCCAACGCGGCCTCGCGCCCGGTGAAACCCGCGACGTCGGCGGGCAACTGGACCGGGCGGACGAGCGGGACCCGTACCGGCTCGGGCGCGAGCCCCGGATCGTCGGACAGCACGGCGTGTTCCAGTTCGCGCAGGGCGGGCCCCGGCTCCAGTCCCAGCTCGGCGACCAGCCGCGCGCGGCCGCGCCGGTAGGCCTGCAGGGCCTCCGCCCGGCGACCGCACCGGTACAGCGCCAGGATGAGGTGCTGCAGCAGCCGCTCCCGCAACGGATGCCGGACAACCCAGTCCTGCACCTCGTCCACGATCTCGAAATGCCTGCCCAGCCGCAGATCCGCGTCGAGCCGCGCCTCCAGCGCGGTCAGCCGGAGCTGATCGAGCCGCGCGGCTTCGACCATCGCGGTTTCGGCCGACACCTCGGAAAACGCCGGTCCCCGCCACAGCGCCAGAGCCGCGGCCAGCGTCGTCGCCGCGGCTTCGGCACGTCCCTCGGCCAGTTCCCGTTGCCCGGTTTCGACGAGACTCTGGAACACCCGTGCGTCCAGTTCGCCGTCGGCGACCGTGAGCCGGTAGCCGCGGCTGGTCGTGGTCAGCAGCGCGTACCCGTCCTCGCCGAGCAGCCGCCGCAAGCGGTTCACGTAGACCTGGACCGTGTTCAACGCGGTCCTCGGCGGGCTAGCGCCCCACAGTTCGTCGACGAGCCGGTCCGTGGCGACCACCCGGCCCGCCTCTACGAGCAGAAGCGCCAGCACGGAACGCGGCTGGGCCGCCCGCACGGCCACCCAGTCCTCGCCGTCCCAGATCCGCACCGGGCCGAGCACCCGAAACCGCATCAGCCTCCCCGGCCAGCCGCCGTCTCCCCCGGCAGCCTAGCGCCGAGCCGGTGTCCTCGACACCTCCGCGCCATGGACACGTCGAGGACACCGGCCCCGCCCGGTGGGCGCCTGTGCGCCGGCACGACCCTGGCGTGGACGACGAGGTCGTCACCGGACCAGCCGAGGCTGGACCGGTCCCCTGAGTTGATGCTGAATTCGTCCTGAACCGCCGAGCACACAACGGAATCTGTCAGTGTTCTCCCGAGCAGGACCGTGTTCCGTCAGAAGGTTTCCGGCCAAGTGTGCCGGACATTCCGGAGTTCCCCGGTGTAGCCTCCGGGAAGTTCCGCACTGGGGAAAGGCCACGGCACCATGACGACGCACATTCTGGAGACCGGCGAGGCCGATCTCGCCTACGACGTGCACGGACCGCTGCCCACCGAGGGCGGGCGGCCGCCGCTGGTCATGATCGGCCAGCCTATGGAAGCCAGTGGCTTCAGCACGCTGGCGTCGTACTTTCCCGACCGCACCGTCGTCACCTACGACCCACGGGGTCTCGGGCGCAGCGTCCGCAAGGACGGCAGAGTGGAGAACGAGCCCGAAATCCAGGCGGGTGACGTGCACCGCGTGATCGAAGCCCTCGGCGCGGGCCCGGTCGAGCTGTTCGGGAGCAGTGGCGGCGCGGTGACCGCGCTCGCGCTCGTGACGGCGTACCCGGACGACGTGCGCACCCTGGTGGCGCACGAGCCCCCGCTCATCCCGGTGCTGCCCGACGCCGCGGCCGCCGAGCGTGCCCGCGCCGCCATCCGGGCGGCGTACGAGGCCAACGGGTTCAATGCCGGCATGGCCGCGTTCATCGCCATGACCTCGTGGCAGGGCGAGTTCACCGACGAGTACTTCGCCCAGCCCCCGGCGGATCCCGCCCAGTTCGGGATGCCTGCGGAGGACGACGGCCGCCGCGACGACCCGCTGCTCTCGGACCGGTCATGGGCCGTCTCCAGTTATCGCCTCGACGTCGAGGCGCTCAAGGCGGCGCCGACGCGCGTCGTGATCGCCGTCGGCGAGGAATCCACCGGCGTCTTCACCGGCCGCACAGCCGTGGCCGCCGCCGAGGTGCTCGGCCGGCAAGCGACGGTGTTTCCCAGCCACCACGGCGGTTTTCTCGGCGGCGAGTTCGGGTATGCCGGGCAGCCGGAGGCGTTCGCGCGCAAACTGCGTGAGGTGCTCGACGCCTGACGTGACTGGACGGCGATTTCGCGTGATGGGACGCGGAACTCGCGTGATTGAACGGAGATCTCGCGTGATCAGGAGCGGCGCAGGCGCAGGGTGACGATTTGGAAGGGGCGCAGGGTCAGGCGGACGACGTTGTCGTCGTGTGTGACCGGCGGTGTCCTTAGTGGACGTTCCAGGAGGTCGGCGGGTTCGGCGGTCGCGAGCGGGAAGCCGGTGCGCAGGGTCACCGTCGAGCGGCCGCCAAGGGATTCGTACAGGCGGACGATGATGTCGCCGGAGAGATCGTCGGCCAGTTTGACCGCCTCGACGACCACCGCGGTTTCCTCGACGGCGACGAGCGGCGGGGCTGGTGGCGCGGTACCGGAGGCGACCCGCAGCGGCAGGTTCAGGGCATAGCCGGCGGCTACGGCGTCCGCCACGGAAGCGTTGGGGAGCAAGGAATACGTGAACCGGTGCGCACCCTGATCGGCGTGCGGATCGGGGCTGTGCGGCGCCCGTACGAGGCTCAGCCGCAGCGTCGTGGTCGTGCCGCCGTCGGCGCGGGTGGCGCGGCCGGCGTCGTGGCCGTAGGTCGAGTCGGTGAGCACGGCGACGCCGTAGCCGGGTTCGGCGACGTGGATCCAGCGGTGGGCGTAGACCTCGAAGCGGGCCGCGTCCCAGCCGGTGTTGGTGTGGGTGGGCCGTTCGACATGACCGAACTGGATCTCCGACGCCGTCCGCGCCGCGTGCACGTCCAGCGGGAACGCGGCCTTCAGGATCTTCTCCGATTCGTGCCAGTCGAGTTCGGTCACGACGTCGATCTGCGGGCTCCCGGCGCACACACGGATCCGTTGCACGATGCGGGAGGCACCAAAAGCCCGTTCAACGCGGATTTCCCCGGCCAGCGGGCCGTTTTCGGTCACCGTGATCGCCTCTACGGAGGTCAGGTCCCGGCACCGGTTCCGGTAGTGCCGGTCGAGATCCCAGGCGTCCCACTGGTTCGGCAGATCATCGTGCAGTTGCAGCAGATTGCCCGCGCTGCCCGGCGCGAAGACGTCCCGCCCGGTGACCAGATCCCGCACCGACAGCAACCCGTTCTCGTCGAGTTCGACGCGCACGAGCCCGTTGTCCAGCGACCGTCCACTCACGACAACCGGGTCCGGCGACGACGTCTCACCGATCACCGCCGAGCCCAGCGCGGGCACCTCGGCGAACACCGCGACCTCGCCGGTACTCAGCGGCTGACCACCCGGGGTTCCCGCCGGAGCCATCGCGACCTCGGCACGCGGCTTCGGCCCGGCGTTGAACACCGTCGACGGCCCCGCCAAGACCGCGACAGCTCGCTCGATGATTTCGGTCAGCTCCGCGTGCACCCGCGCGTAGGTCTCCTCCGCCTCTCTGTGCACCCACGCGATCGAACTCCCCGGGAGGATGTCGTGGAACTGGTGCAGCAGGACGGTTTTCCACAACCGGTCAAGCCGCTCGCAGGGATATGACGCTCCGAAGTGGACAGTGGCGGTGGCCGCCCACAGCTCGGCCTCCCGCAGCAGGTGTTCGCTGCGCCGGTTGCCCGCCTTGGTCCGCGCCTGCGTGGTGTACGTCGCGCGGTGCAGCTCCAGATACAGCTCGCCGGACCACACCGGCGCGTCCGGATACTCCGCCTCGGCCGCGCGGAAGAACTCGGCGGGCGGCTCGATGACGACCTTCGCCGACCCCTCCAGATCGCGCAGGCGCCTTGCGCGTTCGAGCATCTCGCGGGTCGGCCCGCCACCCCCGTCGCCGTGTCCGAAGGGGACAAGGGAGCGCGTGCCCCGGCCCTTCTCGGCGTAGTTACGCACCGCGTGGGCCACCTCCGCCCCGGAAAACTCGGCGTTGTAGGTGTCCACCGGCGGGAAATGGGTGAAGATCCGGCTGCCGTCGATGCCCTCCCACCAGAACGTGTGATGCGGCAGTTTGTTCGTCTGGTTCCAGGACAGTTTCTGCGTCAAGAACCAGCGTGCTCCGGCCAGCTTCGCCAGCTGCGGGAACGCGGCGGTGTAGCCGAACGAGTCGGGCAGCCACACCTCCGCGCAGTCCACATCGAACTCTTCGAGGAAGAACCGCTTGCCGTGGATCAGCTGGCGCGCCATCGCCTCCCCGCCGGGCAGATTCCCGTCGGCCTCGACCCACATGCCGCCGACCGGCCGCCACTGCCCCGCCTTGACCGCCGCGACGATCCGGGAATACACCTCGGGATACCGTTCCTTCACCCAGGCGTACTGCTGCGCCTGCGAGCAGGCGAAAACAAGTTCCGGATATTCACGCGCCAGCGCTGTCACGTTCGAAAAGGTGCGTGAAGTCTTACGGACGGTCTCGCGGATCGGCCACAGCCAAGCACTGTCGATGTGTGCGTGCCCGACCGAGGACAACGTGTGCGCGCTGGCGTGCGCCGGGCGCGCCAGGACGTCGGCGAGTTCGGCCCGCGCGGTCTTTGCCGTCCCCGAGACGTCGTGGAGGTCGAGCGCGTCGAGCGCGCGTTCCACCGCCCGCAGGATTTCGTGCCGGCGTGGCTCCGCGGGCGAAAGTTCCGCCATCAGCTCGCCCAGCACCTGGAGGTCGAGGCCGAGGTGCCACACCGGTTCGTCGAGCATGGCGACGTCCGCGCGGATCAGCCGGTACAACGGCTCATCGCCCGCGGTTTCCTTGTCCCCCAACGGAGTCGGCACGAACCCGCCGCCGAGGATGTCCGGGTTCGCCGCCGCCTCCACCAGCAGCCGGACGCGTTCCCCGCCCGCTGCGGGGTTCGCCACCGGGACGTACTGATTGCGCGGCTCGATGCCCTTGAGCGGGCTCCCGGCAGCGTCGTAGACCAGCGCTTCGGCCTGGTTTCCCGGCCAGCCACCGGCGAATCCCAGATCCAGCACGACCTCGACCCGCTTGCCCGCCCAAGCACCCGGAACGACGCCGTCGAGCCGGAACCAGGTCGTGGACCATGGTGCGCCCCAGCGTGTTCCGATCTCGAAGGGCGCGTACTCGGCGGCGAGCGCCTCGCCGACCGGCACCGGCTCGCCCGGCACATGCCAGGCTTCGACCGTCAACGGCACCGAAGCCGAGTAGACCGCGGGCAGAACGCGCTGCGTCAGCGCCCGGTCGAGACGGTCTGCGACGATACGGCTGTCGTCGTGCACGGGTGCCTCCACGGGCTCGAAGGGATCAGCGCAGGTAGGACAACTCCGGATGTACGTTGATATAGCCGTCCAGCAGACGCCGCGCCACGGTGACCGAATCGACCAACGGGTGTAGGGCGAAAGCCCGGAGCGCGGCGGCCCGGGAACCGCTCGCCGCCGCTTCGATCGCCGCCTGTTCGACGGCCTTGAGTTCGCTCGCCAGGCCGAGCGCGTGCCCGGTCAGCGGCGCCACGCCGATCGGCCGCGCGCCGTTGGTGTCCACCACGCACGGCACCTCCACCACCGCATCGGCGGGCAGCCCGGGGAGCGTGTTTTCGTTGCGTACATTGAGAATCAGGGTCGTCCGCTCATCGCGGGCGATCGCCCGCATCAACGCCAGCGCGACCTTCTCGTAGCCGCCGCCGTCGAGATCGCAGGAGTCGCGCTCCCCTTCCCGGGTCTCGGCCATGTACGTGGCCTCCCGTTCCAGCCGGGCGCGTTCCCACATGGGCAACGCCGGGTCGGCGTAGAAGTCGCGTTGCTGATCCAGCAGGAAGGACCCTCGCGAAGCCGAGCCGTCCCCCGCGCCCGCGAGCGCTTCGCGCGCGAAGTAGTAATAATGCAGGTACTCGTTCGGAATCGCGCCCAACGCGCGCAACCACTCCGCGCCGAACAGCTTTCCCTCCTCGAAAGACTCGACGGCGTCGCGATTCGCCAGCAGCCGCGGCAGCACGTCCTCGCCCTGACACCACGCCGCGCGCAGCCAGCCGAGGTGGTTGATGCCCGCGTAGTCGAACCACACGGCCGCCGGGTCGAGACCGAGCGCGCGGGCGACGCGGCGGCACAGCCCGACCGGCGAGTCACAGATGCCGATCACCTTCGGCCCGAGATGCGCCGCCATCGCCTCGGTGACCATGCCCGCCGGGTTGGTGAAGTTGATGACCCACGCCCGCGGCGCGAGCTCAGCTACCCGGCGCGCGATCTCGACCGCCACCGGCACCGTACGCAGTCCATACGCGACACCGCCCGCCCCCACCGTTTCCTGGCCCAGCACGCCTTCGGCGAGCGCCACCCGCTCGTCGAGCTGCCGCCCGCGCATACCGCCGACCCGGATCGCGGAGAACACGAAGTCCACTTCGGACAGTGCGGTGGCGAGGTCGGTGGTCGCGATGACGCGGGGCGCGCCGGACACCCCTTCGGCCTGTTGCGCGAGTACTTTCCCGATGGCGGCGAGGCGATCGGCGTCGACGTCG
The DNA here is from genome assembly GCF_042739895.1 of Amycolatopsis sp. NPDC059021. Taxonomy (NCBI): domain Bacteria; kingdom Bacillati; phylum Actinomycetota; class Actinomycetes; order Pseudonocardiales; family Pseudonocardiaceae; genus Amycolatopsis; species Amycolatopsis sp. NPDC059021. The sequence goes on along the minus strand of NZ_JBHYIQ010000046.1, from coordinate 20,637 downwards.
TGCAGGACCAGTTCGGTGACCCCGCCCTCGCCGCGATCGGCGAGCAGCGCGGCGTGCACCAGCGGGACGCGGAAACCGCCCCCGCCGAGAATGGTCAGCCGCACCGCATCACCTCCACCCCGGCCTCGGCGAGCGCGGCGCAGGTGCCCGCGTCGGCGGCCGCATTGGTGACGACGACGTCCAGCGCCTCCGGCCCGCACACCTTGGCGAGCCCTGTACCGGGGAACTTCGCGGCGTCGGCCAGCAGGACGACCCGGTCGGACGCGGCGATCATGGCGCGTTTGACCGGAACCTCGACGACGGTCGTGTCCATGACGTGCACCCCGCCCTCGTCGTGCCGGACACCGCTGGCGCCGAGGAACAACGTCCCGGCGTGGACCTGGCGCAGCGCGTCCTCGGTGAGGAACCCGACCATCGACCGGTAGCTGCGGCGCACCATGCCGCCGAGCAGCACGAGCTGGATACCGGGGTCGTCCTTGAGTTCCTCGTAGACCATGAGGCTGCTGGTGATCACCGTCAGCACGCGGTCGTGCAGCCGGCGGGCGAGCCGGTGCGCGGTGGTGCCGATGTCGAGCAGCACGGTGTCGCCGTCGGTGACCAGTTCGACGGCGCGGCGGGCAACCTCGTCCTTGTCCAGCGCGTGGACCTCGGCGACCTCGGCGAACGGCTCGTCGTTGTCCACCGCCGCCATCGCGCCGCCGTAGACCCGGGTCAGCCTGCCCTCGCGATCGAGCTGCACGAGATCGCGGCGCACCGTCGCCTGGCTGACGCCGAGCCGCTCCGCCAGCATCCGCACCGGCGCCGGGCCCTCCGAGCGCAGCGTGGTGAGGATCAGTTCGTGGCGACGCTGGGGCAGCATGGGCCTCACGGTAGCAGTCAAACTCGCGCAAAGGCACGCACGAAGATGAGCGACCATTGCCAAATCCGCGCAAGTGGCGCACGCTCATGCGCAAGTCCGAGCGGTGGGGAGGTCCCTTGTCCGACAGCACAGCCACTCCGCGAGACCTCGACGTCTTCCTGTCCGGCCTCCTGTTCTTCGATCTGGTCTTCACCGGGTTCGACCGGCCGCCCGCCCCTGGCACCGAGGTGTGGACCGCCGGGATGGGCTCGGGCCCCGGCGGGATAGCCAACTTCGCGGTCGGGCTGAGCAGACTCGGCCTGCGCACCTCGCTGGCGGCCGCGTTCGGCACCGACGTCTACGGCACGTACTGCTGGGACGTGCTGACTCAGGAAGGCATCGACCTCTCCCGCTCGCGCCGGTTCCCCGCGTGGCACTCCCCCGTCACGGTGTCGCTGGCCTACGCGCAGGACCGGGCGATGATCACGCACGGGCACGAGCCGCCGGTCCCGGTCGGCCGGCTCGCCGGGTGCCCGCCGCCGAGCCGGGCGACGGTCGCCCATCTCGGCACCGGTACCGCGGAGTGGGTCCGGCGGGCACACGCGGCGGGCAGCCTCGTCTTCGCCGGGGTCGGCTGGGATCCGTCGCAGGAATGGGATCCGCTGCTGCTGGAGCAGCTGGCGTGCTGTCACGCCTTCCTGCCCAACTGCGTCGAAGCGATGCGGTACACCCGCACCAGCACCCCGGAGGCGGCGCTGGACGCGCTCGCCCGGCTCGTCCCGATCGCGGTCATCACCTGTGGCGCCGACGGCGTGCTCGCCACCGATCGCACCACGGGCGAAAGCGCGCGGGTCCCGGCCTTGCGGGTCGAGAACGCCATGGACGCCACCGGTGCCGGCGACGTCTTCGGCGCCGGTTTCGTCGCCGCGACCCTCGCGGGCTGGCCGCTGGACCGGCGGCTGCGCTTCGCGAATCTCGTCGCCGGCCTTTCCCTGCACCACTTCGGCGGCGCGCTCGCCGCGCCCGGCTGGGCGGAGATCGCCCGGTGGCGGCAGGAAAACCCGCGCGAGGACTACGCCTTCCTCGACGACGTGCTGCCGTCGGCCGAACCCGGCAGGGTGCGCCGCGGCCCGGTGACGATCGGGTTCGACGTCGAGGCGGTCTGAGGATGCCGCTGTCCAGAAGACGGCTCCTGAAGGCGGGGCTGGGCGGCGCGCTGCTGGCGGGAACCGCGTCGTGCGCGGCGCCCGGCGGCTCGACCGGCCGGGACATGACGCTGTGGTACTGGGGCGGCGGGCTGAGCACCACGGTGCTCGGGGAGGCCGCGCGGCGTTTCACCCGGGTCGAGCTCAAGCCGGTCAAGATCGGCGGCTACGTCAAGGCGAAGCTGCTCACCACGATGGCGGGCAAGGCACACGTGCCCGACATCCCCGCGCTCAAGGGCCAGGACATCGCGACGTTCTGCCGTCACGCCGAGCAGTTCGTCGACCTCCGGACGCTCGGCGCCGAGCGGTTCGCCCCGCGGTACCTGCCGTGGAAGTGGCGGCAGGGATTCGCCGACGACGGCCGCATGGTCGGCTTCCCCATCGACACCGGCCCGACCGCGCTGTTCTACCGGGCCGATCTGTTCGGCGCGGCGGGGCTGCCGGTCGAACCCGCCGACGTGGCCCGCGAACTGTCCACTTGGGACAAATACTTCGAGGCGGGCGTGCGCCTGCGGAGAACCTCGCCGGAGAAACGGCTGCTGCTCGGGATCGTCGACGTGTTCCGGTTCGCCCTGTACCAAGGGCCCGATCAGCTCGCCGATCGCGCGGGGAAGTTCCTCGGCGACCGGCCACACGTGCGCCGCGCGTGGGATCTCGCCGTCCGGGCGCACGAAATGGGGGTCAGCGCGGGGATCCCGGAGGGCACCGACGACGCGGCGGGCGCGCTGGCGAACGGACTGGTGCCCAGCCGCGTCGCCGCGTCGTGGGGCGGGGCCGACATCCGGTCGCAGGCGCCGGACACGAGCGGCCGATGGCGGGTCGCGGCGCCGCCGGACGGGCCGGGCAATTTCGGCGGCTCGTTCCTCGCCGTCACGAAGTACTGCCGGGAGCCGGAACTGGCCTTCGAGATCATCACCTGGCTGCTCGATCCGGTCAATCAGGTGCAGGGCTATCGCGACGAGGTGCTGTTCCCGTCCACCCCGGAGTCGTTCGCCGATCCCCGGCTGCGCCTGCCGGAGGAGTTCTTCGGCGGACAGGTCGCCGTCGACGTGTTCAGCGCGTCCGCGCGGGCGGTGCCGCCGATCTATCTCAGCCCGTACGAGGACGCACTGACGCAGCCGTACTTCGACGAACTGTCCGCTGTGGACAGTCAGGGCAAGGATCCGCGCGCCGCCTGGCGGGACGCGCTGGACCGGGCACACCGCACCGCCGGGCACTGGGGGTTGTCATGACCACGCAGCTCGGGATGCCCGCCGCGGCCGACGTCACCGCACCGGGACGACGTTCGCGGCGCGGCTTCCGGAAGTTCCTGCCGCAGTACCTGGCGATCTCGCCGTTCTATCTGCTCTTCGCCGTGTTCGGGCTGTTCCCGGTGTTGTTCACGCTGTACCTGGCGTTCCACCGCTGGGACGGGATCGGCGCGATGGACTTCGTCGGGCTGCGGCAGTTCGGCTATCTGCTCGGTGACCGCACGTTCTGGCTCTCGGTACTGAACACGCTCGAGATCTGGGTGCTCTCCACGGTCCCGATGCTGTCGATCGCGCTCGTGCTGGCCGTGGCACTCAACTCGTCGATCCGGTTCGGCGGGTCCTACCGGATCGCGTACTTCGTGCCGAACGTGACGTCGATCGTGGCCATCGCGATCATCTTCGGCTCGGTGTTCGGGAGCAACTTCGGGCTGGTGAACGCCGTGCTGCGCGGGCTCGGCCTGTCCACAGTGGAATGGCTGACCACGGGCTGGGGCATCAAGGTCGCGATCGCCGCGATGATCGCGTGGCAGTGGACCGGGTACAACGCGATCATCTTCCTCGCCGGGCTGCAGCGGATTCCCGCCGACGTGTACGAAGCGGCCAAAGTGGACGGTGCGGGAATCGTCGCCACGTTCTTCCGGATCACCCTGCCGCTGCTGCGCCCGATCATCCTGTTCTCGCTGATCATGACCACGGTCGGCGGGCTCCAGACGTTCACCGAACCGCAGGTGCTGCTGGCCAGTACCGGAAATCTCGACTCCGGCGGGCCGGGCCAGGCTGGGCTGACCATCGTCCTGTACTTCTACCAGCAGGCCTTCGACAACAACGACTACGGCTACGGCGCCGCGATCGCCTGGGGGCTGTTCGTGCTCGTGGTGCTGTTCTCGATCATCAACTGGCGGCTGGTGCGGCGGAGGGAGCACTGATGTCCCGCGTCCGCACCCTCGCCGCGCACGGCGTGCTGATCCTCGGTGTGCTCGTCTCGGTCTTCCCGTTCTACTGGATGATCGTGCTCGCCACGAACACCACCGGCGACACCTTCCGCTTCCCGCCCAAGCTGACGCTGGGGCCGCGGCTGTTCGAGAACCTCGGGCGGGTGTTCGAGAACATCGACTTCGTCGGCTCGATGCTGAACACGGTGATCGTCGCCTCGGTGACCACGGTCCTGGTGCTGTTCTTCGACTCGCTGGCCGCGTTCGCCTTCGCCAAGTTCGACTTCCCCGGCAGGCGCGTGCTGTTCGTCGTGCTGCTCGGCACGTTCATGATTCCCGCGCAGCTCAACGCGATTCCGCAGTTCGTGGTGGTCTCGCACCTCGGCTGGGCAGGCTCGCTGAACGCGCTCATCGTGCCCGCCGCGGCGAACGCGTTCGGGATCTTCTGGATGCGCCAGTACATCGAGGGCGCGGTGCCGGAGGAACTGCTCGACGCCGGGCGGCTCGACGGCTGCGGGTTCTTCCGGCTGTACTGGCACGTCGCGCTGCCGGTGCTGCGTCCCGCGCTGGCTTTCCTCGGGATCTTCACGTTCATCACCGCGTGGAACGACTACCTGTGGCCGCTGGTGGTGCTCGTCGATCCCGGCCATCTCACCCTGCAGGTCGCGTTGTCGCAGCTGAACAGCGTGCACAGCACGGACTACAGCATGGTGATGGCGGGCACGCTCGTCGCGGTGCTGCCGCTGATCGTGGTGTTCGTGCTCGGCGCCCGCAACTTCGTCGCCGACCTCGTCAAGGGCGCCGTCCGTGGCTGAAGGGGACTTTCGTCTCGGCGGACGCGAGGAAAGTCCCCCTCAGCTCATGTGATGCGAGGAAAGTCCCCTTCAGCTCACGACGCGGGAAGGGCTGCTATGGTCGGAAGGGAGATCGTTCTGAGGAGAACTCGACGTGGCAGGTGAAGACGACATCTCCGGGTGAGCCCCGGAGGTAGCAGGCCCCCGGCATCGCCGTGGCGGCCGCTTCGTCGTCCCCTTCTCCCCTGCGTGCGCACCATTCTGCCCACGCCACATCGCGAGGTCTCTTTTCCATGTCCGATACCTGCATCGTCGTGTCCGGCCTGTCCTTTTCCTGGCCCGACGACACCCCGGTCTTCGACCAGGTTTCCTTCACCGTCCCCAGTGGCCGCACCGGCTTCGTCGCCCCGAACGGCGCCGGGAAGACAACCCTGCTCAAGCTGCTCGCCGGCCAGTTGCGGCCGTCAGCGGGCAGTGTCACCGTCGATGGGCTGCTGGGGTACCTGCCGCAGGACCTGCCCCTGACCGGGGAACCGACCGTCGCCGAAATCCTCGGAGTCGCCGAGATCCTGCGCGCGCTGGAGGCCGTCGAGTCCGGTGACGTCGACGAGGCGCATTTCACCACCATCGGCACCGACTGGGACATCGAGGAACGCACCCGTGCCCAGCTGGACCGGCTCGGTCTCGGCGACGTCGAACTCGATCGGCGGCTGGGCACCCTGAGCGGCGGCCAGGTCGTCTCCCTCGGCCTCGCCGCGCAGTTGCTCAAACGTCCCGACGTGCTGCTGCTCGACGAACCCACCAACAACCTCGATCTCGACGCGCGCCAGAAGCTCTACGGCGTGCTCGACGACTGGAACGGCTGTCTCCTGGTGGTCAGTCACGACCGCGCGCTGCTCGACCGCATGGATCGCATCGCCGAGCTGGAAAGCGGGGAAGTCCGGTTCTACGGCGGGAACTTCACCGAGTACGAGCAAGCGGTGCAGGCCGCGCGCGAGGTCGCCGAGAAGAACATCCGCAACGCCGAGCAGGAGGTCAAGCGCGAGAAACGCGAGATGCAGCAGGCGCGGGAGCGCGCCGCCCGCCGAGCGAGCAACGCGCAACGGAACCTCGGCAACGCGGGACTGCCGAAGATCTTCGCCGGCACCATGAAACGCAACGCGCAGGAGTCCGCGGCGAAGGCGGACGGGACGCACGCGGCCAGGGTCAGCGCGGCCAGGACCAAACTCGACCAGGCCGAGCGGGTGCTGCGAAGCGAGCAGAAGATCAGCCTGGAGCTGCCCAAGACCGCGGTTCCCGCCGGGCGGACGCTGTTCCTCGGCGAACGTCTCCGGGTGAGTTACGGCGAGCGGGCGCTGTTCGCGGGCGAAGGCGCGGACCTGGCGATCCGCGGCCCCGAACGGATCGCGCTCACCGGCCCCAACGGCGCCGGGAAGTCCACCCTGCTGCGGCTGGTCCAGGGCGAACTCCAGCCGGACGGCGGCGACGTCAAACGCGCCGACGGCCGGATCGCCTATTTGTCCCAGCGCCTCGACCTGCTCGACGGCGAGCGCACCGTCGCGGAGAACCTCGAGGCCGCCGCACCCGCGATGCCGCCGTCCGACCGGATGAACCTGTTGGCGCGCTTCCTGTTCCGCGGCGCGCGGGCGCATCTGCCGGTCCGCGTCCTTTCCGGCGGGGAGCGGCTGCGCGCGACGCTGGCCTGCGTCCTGTTCGCCGAACCGGCGCCCCAGCTGCTGCTCCTCGACGAGCCCACGAACAACCTCGACCTGGTCAGCACCGGCCAGCTGGAAAGCGCGCTCAATGCCTTCCAGGGCGCGTTCGTCGTCGTCAGCCACGACGAACGCTTCCTCGCCGAAATCCGGATCGACCGCTGGCTCCGGCTCGAAAACGACAGCCTGCGAGAGTCCACAATAGACTCACCGCGCTGACGGGGTGGTCCGTGAAGGACTCCTTACCCGCGCTGAGCGCTGTGAAGGAGGCCTTCACGGCATTCGGCTCCGGGGGATCGGCGGGGGTGCCGGGGTGTCGCCGGGCGGTGCTGTCGGCGTGGGCGGAGAGATTCCGAGGGACGCCCTGGGTGCATCCACCGCACCGAGGGACGCCCCGGGTGCACTCAACGCACCCAGGGACGCCCCAGGTGCACTCAACGCACCCAGGGACGCCCTTGTCGCACCCGTGCCCGGCGGACCGCAGGCGACCTCCAGCACATCCACGGCCCGGGAACCCTTGGTGAGAAAACCTCAATGTGGCATTCACGGACCGATAACGGGCCTTCAGAGGTGATCGGCGTCGATGATCGCCTGGGCGAAGGGCCGCGGCGCCTCCTGCGGCACGTTGTGCCCGATCCCGTCGAGGATCCGGTGAGCGTACTTACCGGCGTACTTGTCCCGATAGGACTTCCCGTCCTTCGCCGCGCCGTCGAAGTCGCTGCCGATCGTGATCGACGGCACGGAAATCGGCGGCGCGGTGGCGAGTTTCCGTTCGTACTCGTCGAACCGCGGCTCGCCGGGGGCGAGGCTCAACCGCCAGCGGTAGTTGTGGACGACGATGTCGACGTGGTCGGGGTTGTCGAAGGCCGCCGCGCTGCGGTCATAGGTGGCGTCGTCGAATGTCCACCGCGGGGAAGCGTTTTTCCAGATCAGTTTGTTGAAGTCGTGGCGGTTCGCGCGGTAGCCGGCGCGCCCGCGTTCGGTCGCGAAGTAGTACTGGTACCACCAGCCCAGCTCGGCCGCCGGGGCCAGCGGCCGCTGGGTGGCCTCGAGGTTCGTGATGATGTACCCGCTCACCGCGACGATCGCCTTGCACCGTTGCGGCCACAGCACCGCGATGACGTCGGCCGTCCGCGCGCCCCAGTCGAAGCCGCCGAGAATCGCCTTGTCGATCTTGAGGGCGTCCATGAACGCGACGATGTCGGCCGCCACCGCCGACTGCTGTCCATTGCGGACGGTCTCCGCGGACCGGAAGGTGGTCGCGCCGTACCCGCGGAGGAACGGGACGAGCACCCGGTACCCCGCCGCGGCCAGCAGCGGCGCGACGTCGACGTAGCTGTGCCCGTCGTAGGGCCAGCCGTGCAGCAGGAGAACCGGCTGACCGGCGGCCGGGCCGAACTCGGCGTAGGCCATGGTGACGTCCCCGGCGTCGATCCGCTTGATCGGGCCGAGCGAGGTGTGCTCGCCCGACCCGGCGCGCGAATCAGGAGTGGCCGGAGCGGCGCCGGGAGTGGCCGGGGCGTTCGACGAGCACGCGGCCAGCGACGTCGCCGCCACTCCCGCCGCGAGCACCTGCGTGAACCGTCGCCTGCTGATCATCGGGACTCCTGTGCGAAAGCCTTCGGGAACGACGGCGACGTTAAGCAACCGCCTCGGGCCTTCGCGACCGTCGGATGACGCAGCCGGGGTAAGTCAGTCCCCGAACGCCGCGAGCGCCGCCGCGAGATCCGCGCGCGAGCTGACGCCGAGTTTGGGGAAGATCCGGTGCAGATGCGTGCCGACCGTCCGGTGGGAGAGGTAGAGCCGCTGGCCGATCTCCCGGTTCGTCAGTCCCTCGGCGGCGAGCTGCGCGATGCTCAGCTCGTGCGGAGTCAGCTTCTCCCGCGCGTCCGGCCCCCGGTTCGGGCTGGACTCCCCCGCACTGCGCAGTTCCCGCCGGGCCCGCTCGGCCCAGGCCGTCATGCCGAGCGCGTCGAACATCTCCCGTGCCGTGCGCAGATGCGTCCGGGACTCGACCACCCGGCGCTGCCGCCGCAGCCACTCGCCGAACGCCAGGTGCGCGCGACCGCGCTCCGCGGGCCACCCGTGCAGGTCCGCCCGCAACGCGGTCAGGAACAGCTCCTCGGCGTCGTCACTCGAGGCGAGCACGGCACGCGCGTAACGCAGCCCGATGTGCACCGCCGGTGATGACGTCGACGCCGCCAAGGGCTCGAGTTCGCGCAGGATCTCCCGGAGGGCGTCGGTCCGGCCGGCCCGCACGGCGGCCTCGGTGAGTTCCGCGACGAAATACGCGCGCAGGGCCAGCTGGTAGGCGGGATCCGCCGGGTCGAGAATCCGGCTCAGGTCGGCGAACGCGTCGTCGAAGCGGCCCTCGCCCAGCGCCGAGAGCCCGCGCGCGAGCTGGACGGTGGCCAGGACCGGCCGGGCGCCCGCGGCGAGCCCGGCCCGTTCCGCCTCGTCCGCCAGCGTCTTCGCCTGTTTGTGGTCGCCCCTGAGCGCGGCGATCTCGGCCTGGACGGCCGTGGCAAACCCGTACATGAACGGCTGCCCGGTCTCCCCGGCGAACCGGGCGGCCTCCGCCGCGACCGGTACGGCGGTGGCCAGGTCGCCCAGCCGGGTCCGGCTCCATGCCTGGACGGCCAGCGCCCTGGCGAGCAGGCCGAGCCGTCCCTGTGCTCGCAGACCGGGCGCCGCGGTCTCCGAAAACCGCGCCGCCAGGTCGAAAGCGCCGACCTGCAACGCGGCACTGCCCAGATACCGGTCGCGTTCCGGATCGTCGCCGGGTGCCCCGGCGAGCTCGCGCAATCCCGCCAGTACGGCGTCGCCGCGCTCGAACGGCGCGACGTAGGCGGCGACCGCGACCGCTCGCGGATCGTCCTTCCGGACCAGGATCCGGTCCGCGATCGCCAGCAGCGAACGCCGGGTGTCCGCACCGGGTTCGGCCCAGAAACAGCGCATCGCCGCGCCCCACAGGATCCGCCCCGCGGCGTCGTCCTGCCCGTCCGCGGCGACCGACTCGGCCAGCGCCGCCAGCTCCGACACCCGGGAGACGTCTTCGCGGACGCCGTCCTCGAATCCGCTGAGCAGCCAGCTCGCGGTGGCCCGCTGCCGCGGCGAAAGCTCTGCCGTCCGTGCCTCGCGCACCAGGCGTTCGGCCGTGCCCCGGCTGCCGGAGTCGACCGCCAGCTCGGCGGCACGCAGCAAGCGGCTCGCCCGCGCGTCCGGCGCTTCGCTCAACCGCGCGGCCTGTTCCAGCGCGGCGATCGCCGCCGCCGCGCCGCCCCGGTGGTGTGCCCTGTCGGCGGTGCGTTCCAGCTCCTCCGCCACGGTCTCGTCGGCTCCGGTCGTCGCGGCGGCCCGGTGCCACGCCTGCCGATCCTGGTGCCCTGCCAGGGTTTCGGCGAGCGCGAGGTGGGCCCGCCGCCGCTCGGCGAGGCAGGCGTCCGCCGGAATGGCCGCGCGCATCAGCGGATGCCGGAAGCTCACCGTGCCGGGCCCCAGCTCGACCAGCCCGGCCGCGGCGGCCGGTGCCAGGACCTCCGGCTCGGGCGGCGAGCCGAGGAGCCGGCCGGTGGCCGCGAGGGTTTCGGCGAGGGAATCACTGGGGTTGAGTGCCGCGACCAGCAGCGCGGTCCGAGCGGGCGCCGTCAGGTCCGCGACCCGCGCGGTGAAGGCACGCTCAAGACGATCGCTCAGCGGCAGCACCGAATCGGCCCCGTCGAACTCCGCCGACGGCAGTTCGGTCAACGCCAACGGATTGCCCGCCGCCGCTTCGAGCACGCGCGCCCGGACCGTCGAGGCAAGGCCAGGGGCGACCGTGTCCAAGATCTCGGCGGCGGCCTCGGCCGGGAGCCGGTCGACAGGCATCGGCGTCAGTCCGGCATCCCGCAGTGAGGAAGGCTCGTCATCCCGGAGGGTCGCGATCAGGACGATCGGCTCGGACTCGATCCGGCGGGCGACGAACGCCAGGACGTCCGCGCTCGCGCTGTCGAGCCAGTGCACGTCCTCGGCGACGACGAGCAGCGGCCGGCCGGCGGCTTCGTCGGCCAGGAGGGTCAGTGCCGCCAGGCCGACGAGGTACGCGCTGGGTTCGTCACCATCGGCGAGGCCCAGCGCGGTCCGCAGCGCGTCCCGTTGTGGCGACGGGAGCGCGTCCAGCCCGGCCCGGAGCGGATACAGCAGCTGGTGCAGCCCGGCGTAGGCCAGGTTCCGCTCGGCCTCCGCGCCGGTCGTGGTCAGCACGCGCAGGCCCGCCACGGACGCCGCGGAAACCGCCTCCGCCACGAGCGCGGACTTCCCGCTCCCGGCCTCCCCGTGCAGGAGGACGCCGCCGTGCTCCGCCGGCCCGCCGACGAGTTCGGCCAGAACCTTCAGCTCGGCATCCCGTCCGAACAGCGGCATCGTGCCCCCTCTTGTGCGTAGTGATCACGACGATACCCACCATGACGTACAACGTCGGCGTCATCCGACGGGCGCCGAGGCCTTCATCACGGACTTACCTTGGCCGCGTGTCAAACCATCACAGGACAGTGCGCGTGGCCGCCGTCGCGGCCATCGCCGCGCTCACCGCCGCCTGCTCGGCGAGTACTCCCCCACCAGCGCCGCCGTCGCCGGTGGCCGCCGCACCGGCCCCGGTCGCCGCGAGTGGCTGGTCGCCCGCACCGGTCGTTCCACTGGCCTCGCAACCGGCTCCGTCGCTGGTCGTCGACGCGCCCCTGCCCGACCAGCTGGCCATGGGCCTCGTCGTGCTCCGCTACCGCGCGGAGAACCTGCGGATCGTGCCGGTCTACGGTCCCGCCGCGCTCGACGTCTCACCGCGGATCGGCCACATCCACGTCACGGTCGACGACGCGCCGTGGCACTGGGCGGACGGCAGTGGCGAGCCCCTCATCATCCAGGCGCTGCCGCCGGGCCCGCACAAGGTCTGGATCGGGCTGGCCGATCCGACGCACAAGGTCATGGACAGCAAGACCGTGGAATTCGTCATCCCCGCACAGGCCGGTCACCATTGAGCGCCCGCACCGTGCCGGGGCCGGAGTGGCAGCTGCTCGCACCGTTGGCGGTCCTCGCGGGCGAGCTGGGCGCCACGATGGCCCAGGCGACGATCACCTGGCTCGCCGGACCGGCGATGCGCACACCGGAATGGTTTCCCGATGAAGACATGAGGGGCTAACGTCGGATAGCCATCCAGCCGGTTCGCGGGGAGGCGTGATGACCAGATGGCGGATCCTGCTCGTGCTGTCCGTACTCGTGGCGCTGCTCGCGGGGACGCCGCCGGTGTCGGCCGTGCCCGGCGGGACGACGCGCACGAACGCCACCTTCTTCAACGACGCGAAGACACCCGGGGCCGACCCGTATGTCCGCTACGACCGGGCGACCGGCTACTACTACGCCTACTCGACCGAGGGCGCCGACCCCGGCTACCACTTCGGCGTCTACCGCTCGCCGGACCTGGCCACCTGGGAACACCTGCCCGGCGGAGCCCTGCGCGCCGACGATCCCGGCAACTGGGCGCACGACTGGTACTGGGCGCCGGAGGTCTACCACAACGAGAAGACCGGGCTGTACTACCTCTTCTACGCGGGCCGGATGAACACGCACGTCGCGGAACACTTCAAATACGCCGATTTCGAGGAGCCGTCGAAGATCGGGGTGGCGGTTTCGCGGTCGCCGGGCGGCCCTTTCACGAATATCGCCGCGCAGCCGATCGACTATTTCCCGTTCGACCCGGCGTACCACGACGTGAACCTGATCATGGACGCGACACAGAAGAAACCGCCCGCCACTCTCGAAGAAGGCCGGACAGCGCCGCTGGGCACCTATATCCCGTTCATCGACCCGGACGTGTTCTTCGACGACGACGGCCGGATCTATCTCTACTTCTCCCGCAACGCCTACCGGAACTGGGTCTGGGACACCGATCTCGGCAAGTACGTCGAGGAGTCCAACATCTACGCGGTCGAGCTGACCCGCGGCTGGTGGGACGACCCGGCCGGCACCACGATGCCCGCGATCGGTCCGTCCTATCGCGACACCAACCGCTCCCCCGCCGATCCGCCGGGCACCCGCAAGGACGGCTTCACCCCGATTCTTTCGTACGCCGGGGACAAACAGGCCTGGGAGAACGCGCACGTCGACGACTACGCGAAGTCCGGTGGCGCCAAAAAGGACCGCCGCTGGGCCGAAGGCTCGACCACGATCAAGACCTACACCGGAACCGGCCGGGACCGCAAAGCCGTCTACTACCTGACGTATTCGGCGAACAACTACGAAAACCAGTACTACGGCGTCGGTTACGCGGTTTCGGACAGCCCGCTCGGGCCATGGCGCAAGAGCCCGGCGAACCCGGTACTCACCCAGAATCCGGCGCAGGGACTGTATTCCACCGGACACGGCAGCGTCGTGGCTTCGCCCGATGGCCGCGAGCTCTACTACGTCCACCACGGTCGTCCATCCACAGTGGACGATCGACGGCTCTACACCGCGCGGCTGCGGCTCGATCCGGCACGGGCCGGGCTGGCGATCGACGGCACCACCGAGGACCGGCCGCTCCCTTCGGGGGTCGCGCCGTTCCGGATCCAGGCGGCGGACCCCATGCTCGTCGTGCCCGCCGGGAAGCGGGCGAGCACGACCGTGTCGGTCCGGGCGCGCGACGGCGCGGAGTTCGACCTGGCCAATCCGCTGAACGGCCTGCGGGCGGAACTGCGTCCCGCGTCGGCGGGCACGGCGCGGGTGGACGGCGACCGGATCACGGTCACATCGACGGGCGGCTTCGCCCTCCTCACCGTGACGTACCGGCGCGCGCTGGCCGGAGGCGGACGCACCGACGTCACCCAGTCGACCGGCGGGCACCCGGCCGAGCCGGTCTCGGTGACCGTGCCCGTGTTCGGACTACCCGCGCCGCGAGAGTAGGAGCTGGTCAGCAGCCTCCGCGCCCACTGTCTACTGACAAGTAGGCACGCCCCGTGTCACCATCGTCGGATGTCCGACATCCCGCATCGAGGCGCGCGCCGCACCGCCAAGCTCGCGAGCCTCCCGCTCGGGGTGGCGGGGCGCATGGTCGGCGGCTGGGGACGGCGGCTGCTCGGCGCCGACGCCGCGGGCGTCCAGGCCGAGCTGGCCGAGCGCACGGCCGAGCAGCTGTTCGAGGTGCTCGGGCAGCTCAAGGGCGGTGCGATGAAGGTCGGGCAGGCGCTCAGCGTGTTCGAGGCGGCCGTGCCGGACGAACTCGCTGAGCCCTACCGCGAAGCGCTGACGCGGCTTCAATCGGCGGCGCCGCCGATGCCGGCGAGTTCGGTCCACGCGATCCTCGCCGAGCAGCTCGGCTCGGGTTGGCGACGGCGGTTCCGCGACTTCGACGACCAGCCCGCGGCCGCGGCCAGCATCGGGCAGGTCCACCGGGCGGTGTGGCACGACGGGCGCGAAGTCGCGGTCAAGGTCCAGTACCGCGGCGCGGCCGAGGCGCTGCTCGCCGATCTGAACCAGCTGCGGCGGTTCAGCAGGCTGCTCCAGCCGCTGGTCCCCGGCATGGCGGTCCGGCCGTTGCTCGCCGAGCTGACCGAGCGGATGACCGAGGAACTCGACTACCACGCCGAAGCGGGACACCAGCGCGCCTTCGCCGCCGCCTTTCGCGACGATCCGCGGATCTTCGTGCCCGGGGTGCTCGCCAGCGCGCCGAAGGTCCTGGTCGGCGAATGGGTCACCGGCACCCCGCTCGCCGAGGTCATCGCCTCGGGCGGCAAGGAGGTCCGGGACCGGTTCGCCGCGCTGCTGGCGGAGTTCCACTACTCCTCGGCCGATCGTGTCGAACGGCTGCACGTGGACCCGCACCCCGGGAACTACCTGCTGCTCGGCGACGGGCGCCTCGGCGTGCTGGACTTCGGCGCGGTCGGCCGCGTGCCCGGCGGCATCCCGTGGACGCTCGGCCGGATCGTCCGGCTCGCCGTCGACGGCCGCCCCGACGAGTTGCTCGCCTTGCTGCGCAAGGAGAACTTCGTCCAGCCAGGGATCACCATCGAGGCTTCGGACGTGCTGCGCTACCTCGCGCCGCTGGTGGAACCGGTCCAGCGCGAGACGTTCCATTTCACCCGCCGCTGGCTGCGCAGGCAGGCGGGCCGGATGACCGATCTCCGGCGGCCCGAGTTCGACACCGGGCGCTCGCTGAACCTGCCCGCGCGCCACCTCATGCTCGTGCGCGCCACCGGCGGCACGACCGCGATCCTGTGCCAGCTGGATGCCGAGGTCGCGATGCGGCCGATCTTCGAGTACTGGCTCGACGGTTTCGCCGACTGACCTGCCGCGGGGAATTCAGCAGCCGCTCCCTTTCGCCGCCGGGACACCGATGACGCCCCAGCGCGTCGCGATGACGATCGCCTCGCTCCGGTTCCGCGCCCCGATCTTCCGGTAGGTGTCCTGGATCAGCCGGTACATCTGCCGTTCCGAATAGTCCGCGGCACGGGCGATGTCGGCCACCGACGCACCCCGCGAAAGCGCGCCGAGCCAGCCGATCGCCTGCGGGTCGAGCCCCAGCCCCTCGGGCACCGCGGCCTCGGGCTCGGCCAGTGCGCGGGCGATCCGGCTCGGCAGGAACGTCGCACCGCGCAGCGCCGCGCGCAGCACACCGACGATCTCGGTGATGTCCGCATCGTGCGCGACCAGCCCGTCGGCCCCCGCCCGCAGCGCGGCGCGGTGACCCGCCACCGTCGGCTCGTTCAGCAGGGAGATGATCGGCAGTCCCGGCCAGCGTTCCTTCGTGCGGGCCAGCGCGGCCACGTCCTCGGCCGAGGATGGCAAAAGGCAGGCCTGCCAGGAAGAATCGCCGAGCGGATCGGTCGAATCCGCGTCGTGCACTTCGAAACCCGCTTCCTTGAGGCCGAACACCAGGCCGAGGCGATAGGCGGGCAGGTCGTGCACGATGAGGATCCGCTGGTGATGCGCGAGCCGTGCGTCATGACGAAGGAGCCCGTCCATGCCCACTCCATTCGATGGCTACCCCATCAAATCTACTCACGGGAGCGACCATGGGCAGGTCCGTACGCGAGGCCTTTCCGTCGCCTGGCCCGGCGGACTTCGCCGAACTGTCAAGGAATTCGCCGGGAAATCCGCCGAAAGCCGCACCGGAATGGCCGGGGCCGCAGGCACAGGCGAATTCTCACCGCGGGCAGCGCGGTCCGGGCCCGGCTCTCACGCGAGCCGGTTCGCCGCCACCGCCGGGAAACGCCACGTCTCGGCGCTGACCTCGTCGCTGAGCACCTGTTCCGCGGCGCGGTCCAGCATCGCCATGACCCAGTTGTCGAACTCGACCCCGGACAGGTCCGCCGCCCGGCGCCACCACACGAGCCGGTTGTCGGGGACCTCGATGCGCGGGATCACCGACGCGGACTGCTGCTTCCGCTCACCACCGCTCTCGAGGCGCTCGTCGCGGATGCGGCTCCGCAGCTGCTTGGTCGTCCACATCGCTTCTTCGGCCCTGTCGAGCCAGAAGTCCTGTTCCTCGACCGGCAGCGAAGCGACCTCGGCGTGGTGCTGGAAACTCAGCCCGGCACGCCGCCTGCCCAGGTCGAACCGGCGCGCCACCCAGGCGTAGTTACGCAGGGTCTGGTACTGCAGCCCCGCCGCGCGGATGGCCCGGCGATACCGGTCGGTGTAGCGCTTCTTGCCGTAGACAAGCCAGTCGCCGAGCCACCACGAGGACGAGTCGACGATGCCGGAAAGCTGCCGTCCGGCCCGTTCCCAGCCCTCGAAGCTCAGATCCGCCGGAATGCTCAGGCCGACCCCGGTCATCAGCACCTGGTCGTCGTCCCGGCCCGGCGGCACCTCCGCGGGCAGCCGCCGGTCCAAGGTCCCGGCGATCTCC
This sequence comes from Amycolatopsis sp. NPDC059021, assembly GCF_042739895.1. Taxonomy (NCBI): domain Bacteria; kingdom Bacillati; phylum Actinomycetota; class Actinomycetes; order Pseudonocardiales; family Pseudonocardiaceae; genus Amycolatopsis; species Amycolatopsis sp. NPDC059021. The sequence goes on along the minus strand of NZ_JBHYIQ010000046.1, from coordinate 4,050 downwards.
GGGGCCGGGACATTGTCGGTCACGCTCATTGAAGCCCCCAGTCGAACATGATTCGGCGCGTGCCCGGCCATCTCACGGCCGTGCACGACCAACCAGAACCGTTTCTTCACCGGCCGGACTCATGGCCACGGCGAATACGCTCTGTTCCTCGCAATCCCCCGTTGTCCACGAACCCGTCCGTTCGTTCTCGCACACTGTTCCAAACCGTGAAGTAACCGAGGAACCCCCGAATGGGTAGTCCTCCCGGCACGGTGGATCACCCTCCTTCCCGCATGCCCGCAGGTCACGGCGACCGCACCGACCAGGAAAACAGCGTGCTCGCCATCGCTCGGACAATGCTAGAACCCGAGTGAACCCTTGCCTATCGAGAAAGCATCTGTTAGGGGGGCGACTGGGGGTTTCCCGGTAGGGGTTCCGCCGCTATCCGGTGGTACTTGTGTGCGGCGGCGAACAACCCGCGAACCCACGGCCGATTCGAAACCGAAACACCCTCATGTCTCGGAGCCGACCTATGATCCCGGCATGACATCCGACCCGCTGAGCCGCGAGCAGATCGTCCGGGTCGCGATCGAACTGCTCGACGCCGACGGTGTGGACGGGCTGAGCATGCGGCGGCTCGCGGGCCGGATCGGCTCCGGCGCCACCTCGATCTACTGGTACGTCCGGAGCAAGGACGAGCTGACCGCACTCGCCGCCGACGCGGCGTTCGGCGAGATCGAGCTGCCCGATCCCGCCAGGGTGGGCTGGCGGACCGCGGCGGGCAGGATGGCACACGGCCTGCGCGCGACCATCCTGCGGCATCCGTGGCTCCCCCAGGTCATCGCCGCCCATCCGGCCTTCGGCCCGATGACCGCGCGCCACGCCGAACACGCCTTCGCCGTCTTCCAAGAGGCCGGCTTCGCCGGCACCGACCTGGACTGGGCCACCAACGCCCTGTTCGCCTTCGTGTACGGCACGGCACTCGGCGAGGCGACGACGACGAACCTGCGGGAGCGGCTGCGGCGGGACGGGGTCGACGAGGAGCAGTACATCAACGAGCTGATCGACAAGCACCGCGCGGCGGCGGCGCCGTTCCCCCGGTTGCGAGAACGCTACGAAGCCTCGACGCGGGCGGACCAGGACAGCGCACGGGACAGGTCGTTCGAGTTCGGCCTGCGCACGGTCCTCGACGGCCTCGAAGCCCGGCTCGTCCCCGCGCCGGGGCCGCCGGGCGGCCTCGCGGCCGAACCCGGCAGTCCATAAAGGACTCGGGGACCTCGGTGTCCCGCCGCCGGGACAGGCGATTCACGGTGCCGGAGTCATCGGCACCTGTCCCCGCGCGACGCCGTTCGCGTCGAGCAGCCTGCCCATCCGCTTCGGCATTTTCGTGGTGATGCTCCGTTCGGCGATCCGCACGCCGGGCAGGCGCGCGGCCAGCGTCGCCTCGAAGTCCAGGCAGCCCGACGGTGCACGGAACCAGGTGGACAGCACCAGGTTGTGTTCGCCCGCGACCGCCGCGCACAGCCGGGTCTCCGGCAGCGCCGCGACGACCCGGCCCACCTCGTCCAGCCGGTCGCCCGGCACGTCCAGCCGGTACCCGCCGATGACCGGCCAGCCCGCGACGCCGTGGGCGAGATCGCAGCGGAAGTCCAGTTCGTGGTCGACGAGCATCCTGGCGAGCCTGCGGCGGACCGCGGACTCGCTCATCCCGCAATCCCGCGCCAGTTCGGCGAAACTGCGGCGGCCATCCGCGCCGAGCGCGTGGACCAGCGCCTCGAAATCCGTGTCGTTCCACCGCGCCGGGACCACCAGCCGCGCGCGCTCGGCCGTGTCGTCGAGCACCGCCCGTTGCTGCGGCGTGAGGGTGTGGACCAGCCAGCCGCTCCCCTCGCGGTAGACGCGGGTGGCCACGGCGAGCCGCACCGCGGTCACTCCGCCGAGCTCGGCCACCCGCCGTGCGATCAGCCGGTCCAGCCCGGCGAGCCCGTGCGCGGACACCCCGAGGAAGAGCTGATAGCGCCCGGTCGTCCGCTCGAGGTTGAACACGCACTGCCAGCCGCACAGCCGCTCGGTCAGCGCCGTAAGCGCTTCCGGGCGGCACGCGATGTCGAGATAGCCGACCGTCAGCGTCGGGACCGTGACGTACGCCGTCAGCCAGGCCAGCCCCGCCGAGGTGAGCCGCTCCCAGCGCCGCGCCGCGGTGGTCGCGTCGACGCCGATCGCGGTGCCGATCCTGGTCCACGGTGCGCGGGGGTCCACCTGCAACGCCTCGACGAGCGCGAGGTCGAGCTCGGTCAGCAAGGCGCTTTCCGGCGGCGCTTTCCGGGAAGGGCCGGATTCCGGCGCGTGGGCGACCTGCCGCGACATGGAGCGCATTGTGACCCACCCGTCACGGATTGCCAACCTTTCCGCCGGAATCCACCACAGCGACGGGCCGGACGCCGTGATCCGCCGCCGTGTCCACCCCGGATCGGAAACCATCCGTTAGTAGGTACCGGCCCCGGAACCCGCCGCGAAAACTTTGTCCAGTTCTTCCTCTTCCATCCCCGCCGATTCGGACACCCCCTTCGGGCTCAGCACCCTCGGATGTCCACAAAGGACAAAGGAGTGTGCCTCGTGAGGACGAAGAGTCTCGCCCTGCGCGGGCTCGCGACGGCGTGCGCGTCGGTCGTCGCCCTGCTCGCGTCGCCGGCAGCCGGTACCGCGGCGCCTGCCGCCCGTACCGACCTGCGCATCACGATGCAGGCGCAGGAAAAGGACCAGTGGTGCTGGGACGCCAGTGGCAACACCATCGCCGCCTTCTGGGGTCACAAGCTGACCCAGACCCGCTTCTGCCAGATCGCGCACAACGAATCGGGCAGCGACTGCCGGAACAACCAGGGTTATCTCAGCGACCAGCAGCGGGTTTTCCGGTACCTCGGTTTCCGGAACACGGGCACGTACAACTCGAACGGCCAGATCCTTTCCTTCGCCGCCATCAAGAACCAGATCGACGCCAAACACCCCATCGGCACGCGGATCGGCTGGACCTCGGGCGGCGGGCACATGCACGTGCTCTACGGCTACGACGACACCAACGGCGTGACGAAGGTCGAATACGGCGACCCGTGGCCGAACAACAGCCGTTACAACTCGATGAACTACAGCTCCTACAAATCCAACAACCAATTCCGGTGGACCCACACCGTGTACGGGATCGAGGGCTGAGACGATGAGGAACCTCTTGCGTGCGGCGATCCTCGCCGGTGCCGGGCTGCTCGCCGTGCTCGGTGCGGGAAGCGCTTCCGCAGCCGAATCCCCCGCCGGGCAGCCGAACGCGGCCGACCTCGCCGCCATCGGCACGCTCGTGTCCGGAAAGGACACCGCGGACCGGCTCGCCACCACGGTCTTCCCGGACGGCACCAGAGTCGCCGCGGAAACCGCGGCCCGCAACGCGATGGCCGACCCGGCCAAACCCGTCGCGGTCTACGAACCGTCCGCGGCGTTCGTCACCGGGAAATCCGCCGTGCCCGCCGAGCTCGCCTACGTCGCCGTGCCCGCCAGGACCGGGGACGGTTCGACGGCCACGGTGCAGGCCCAGCGCGAAGGCCGCGACTGGTCGGTCTTCAACGTCGCGTCCGGCGACGTCGAACAGCGGCTCGCGGCCGAGGCCGGCAAGGGCTACCTGCTGCACGAACCGCAGGTGAACGCCTGGTACGCGGTCGAAGGCAGCACAGTGCGGGTGCTCGACGGCTCGGTCACCGGCACGGCGAAGGGCGCCACGATGAGCATCGACGCCTTCCGCACGGCGTTGCGTGACCGCTACGCCGACAAACTGCCCGGCTCGGCCTACGACCGCGAAGGCGCCGGGGGCGGCTACCACCCGGCGTCCGCGACCGCCCGGCCGGACGAACCGCGCGACCTGCTCATCCCGATCCTGCTCGGGGCCGGTGCGCTGCTGCTCGTCGCCGCCGGCGCCTACGCGGTGCGCCTGCGCAGGCAATGACCTAGGACAACGACCTAGTACAGCGACTGGGGGGGGGCGGGCCGGGCGCCAGGCCGCCCGCGCGGCGGAGTGTTGTCAGCGTGTGT
>NZ_JBHYIQ010000045.1:18416-75098 GCF_042739895.1 Amycolatopsis sp. NPDC059021 | reverse complement strand
GGCCTCCTTCACGGCGCTCAGTGCCGTGAAGGAGGCCTTCACGGACCGCGCACTCATCGGGACCGCGGTGCTGACGGTGGTTCCCGTGGTGGCGGGAGCGGCGCTGTGGCCCACCATCGGCACCGGCGCGCAGGACGGCGAACGCACCGTCGCCGCCGTCCAGGGCAACGCTCCCGATATCGGGCTCGCACTGGAGGGGCAGCGCGATGTGTTGCGCAACAACACCATCGCCGAGAACGAACGGCTGCTGTCGGACATTCGTGCCGGGCGCGTGCCGCGTCCGGATCTGCTGATCTGGCCGGAGACCGCGACGGCGCTGGCCGGGCGCGACCCGCAGCTCGACCAGCTCGTCGCCGACTTCGGCGCGCCCGCGTTGATCGGCGCCCTCTACCGGCTGCCCGACGGCCACGCGCAGAACTCCGTGATCGCCTGGGATCCGCACACGGGTCCCGGACCGCGCTACGCGAAACAGCAACTCGTGCCGTTCGGCGAGTACATTCCGGCCCGCGAGATCGCCGAGCAGGTCACGCCGTTCGTCAAGTCGGCCATCGACATGCGGCCCGGCGACGGTGCGAACCCGGCGTTGCCGGTCGCGCGGACCAAGGTCGGGGTGTTCATCTGCTACGAGACCGCGTTCGACTACCCGGCCCGTGAATCCGTGGCCGCCGGTGCCGAGCTGCTGGTCGTGCCGACGAACAACGCGTGGTACGGGCCGGGGGAGATGAGTTACCAGCAGCTGGCGATGTCGCGGCTGCGGGCGGTCGAACACGGCCGCGCGGTGGTGGTTTCGGCGGTCAGCGGGGTCAGCGCGATCATCGCCCCGGACGGGTCGGTGACCAGCTCGACCGGGCTTTTTACGGCAGAGTCCCTGGTCGGGCGCGTCCCGTTGCGGACGCAGACTACGCTGTCGGATCGACTCGGTGCGTGGACGGAGTACGGACTGCTGGCACTGGCGATCGCCGGGGTCGCCGGCGGGTTCGTGCTCCGCTTTCGTGTTCGAGGTGCCCAGCGCGCCCGGCGCGCGCGGGGCACGGGTACAGGGGAAGCGGCGGGCTGATCCCGCGGATTCGGAGGAAGACGGATGGCGCAGGCGCCGCGGGGGGCCCAGGGAATCGAACCGGTGCTGGTGGTGATCCCGACGTACAACGAACGGGAGAACCTCAGGCCGATCGTCGAACGCCTGAACAAGGCACTCCCTGACGTTCACGCGCTGATCGTCGACGACGGCAGCCCCGACGGCACCGGCGATCTCGCCGACGAGCTGGCGAAGGCCGACGAGCGGGTGCACGTCATGCACCGGACGGAGAAGGCGGGCCTCGGCGCCGCCTACATCGCGGGGTTCCGGTGGGGGCTCGCCCGCGACTACGTCACCATCGTGGAGATGGACGCCGACGGCTCGCACGCGCCGGAGGACCTGCCGCGGCTGCTCGACGCGCTGGGGGACACCGACCTGGCGATCGGCTCGCGGTACGTGCCGGGTGGCAGCGTGGTGAACTGGCCCAAGCGCCGGGAAATCCTGTCGCGGGGCGCGAACATCTACTCGCGGATCGCGCTGGGCGTACGGGTCAACGACATCACCGCCGGGTTCCGCGCCTACCGCCGCCAGGTGCTCGAGAAGCTGGCGCTGGACGAGGTCGCCTCGCACGGTTACTGCTTCCAGATCGACCTGACGCTGCGCACCGTGGAAGCCGGGTTCGAGCTCGTCGAGGTGCCGATCACGTTCACCGAGCGCGAGATCGGCGAGTCGAAGATGAGCGGCTCGATCATCCAGGAGGCGTTCCTCCGTGTCGGGACGTGGGGCCTGAAGCGGCGGTGGAAGCAGGTGCGCCGCCTGCTCAAGCTCGGCTGAGGACGGGTCCGCGCCGGATGCCTGACGCGATCTTCGCCGATCCTCGCCTCGCGCTCGTCTACGACGCGTTCGACGGCGCCCGCGACGATCTGACGGCGTATGCCGGTATCGCCGACGAGTTGGGTGCCGATCGGATCCTCGACGTCGGCTGCGGCACGGGCTGCCTGGCGATCCTGCTCGCCGCGAAAGGCCGGAGCGTGGTCGGTGTCGATCCCGCGGAGGCGTCGCTCGCGGTCGCGAAGGCCAAGGACGGCGCCGCCGGAGTCACCTGGCTGCACGGTGACGCCACGACGGTCGGCGCCATCGACGCCGACCTCGCGGTCATGACGGGAAACGTGGCCCAGGTCTTCCTCACCGATGACGACTGGGCGCGAACGCTGCGGGGTATTCGCGGCGCGCTGCGTCCGCACGGGCATCTCGTGTTCGAGACCCGGCGTCCCGAGCGCCGTGCCTGGGAGGACTGGGCCGCCGACCCGGCTCGGCTCACGCTCGACGTACCGGGGATCGGTCCGGTGGAGCAGCGTCGTGAGGTCACCGGCGTGAGCCTGCCGCTGGTGTCTTTTCGCTACACGTACCGGTTTCTGTCGGACGGCGCGGTCCTCACCTCGGACTCGACCCTCCGGTTTCGTGGCCGGGACGAGGTGGCGGCAAGCCTGGCCGCGCAGGGGTACCGGGTCCTGGACGTGCGTGAAGCTCCCGACCGCCCTGGACGTGAGTTCGTCTTCGTCGCCGAACGGCCGCCCGGCTGACGAGTTTCGCCCGGCCACAGGCGAACCCCTTGATCAGCCGGGCGACCCGAGTGCCTCGGCCGCGAGGCTCAGATGACCATGACCCGGCGCCCGCGCGTGTGCCCGGCCTGGCTGTCGGCATGCGCCACCGCGGCGTCGGCGAGCGGGTAGGACTTCTCGACCGGGATGTGGAGCTTTCCCCGCGCGATGAGGTCGACGGCCTCGGCCAGCGCGTCCGGCACGCTCCCGGCCACACCGGAGAACCGGACACCGAGTTCCGGCGCGCCGAGATCGGCGATGGAGACCACCTTCCCCGGATCCCCGGTCAGCTCGACGAGTTCGCGGATGACACCCGAACCCGCCAGGTCGAGAGCCGCGTCGACCCGGCCGAGCCGCCGGACCCGCTCGACCCAGCCCTCGCCGTAGGTCGTGGCGAAGGCGCCCAGGCCGCGCAGGTAGTCCTGGTTCGCGGCCCCGGCCGTGCCGATCACCGTGATGCCGCGCTCCTGGGCGATCTGCAGCACCGCCGATCCGACGCCCCCGGACGCACCGCTGACCAGCAGCGTCTGCGCGGGCCGGACGCCGACCTCGCGGATGATGCGCAGCGCGGTCTCGACCACGGAGGGATATCCGGCCGCCTCCTCGAAAGTCAGTCCCTCGGGCATCCGGGCCCAGGCCGACAGCACGGCGAATTCGGCATAGGTGCTCGAGCCTTCGCCGAACACGGGGTCACCGACCTCGATCCCTTCGACGCCCTCGCCGACCTCGTCCACCACCCCGGCGGCGTCGATCCCGACACCGGAGGGCAGCTCGGTCGGGTGCGCGCCGAGGATCTGGCCTTCCCGGACGCGCCAGTCGACGGGGTTCACTCCCGCCGCGCGGACCGCGACGCGTACCTGACCCGGGCCCGCGTGGGGCTCCTCGGCGTCCAGGAGCTGCAGGACTTCGGGGCCGCCGAACTCGGCGAAGATGACTTTCTTCATGTTGTTCTCCTCGACGCTCACGGATGAGCGTGTGTGTGGCTGGGTTCAGGTGGCGGGTGCGGTGGTGAGCATCCAGTGGCTGAAGGCGGCGTAGCGCTCGGCTGACTCGGCGGCGCCGTTGGCGTTTTCGACGGCGGCGGAGTGCTCGTGCACCTTCTCGAACCGGGCGCGGCGAGCGCTCTCATAGCGGGCGAGGGCCTTGGCGACGTCGGACCCGTCGGCCAATTCGGCGCGCAGCACGGCGGCGTCCTCGATGCCGAGGGTGCCGCCCGCCGCGATGTGCGGGGACAGGCCGTGCGCGGCATCGCCGATCAGCGCGACCCGGTCCGTGGTCCAGCGCGACAGCTCGGGAACGCGCATGATCTGGTTCTCGAGGATCGACTCCTCCGGCGTGGCGGCGATCATCTCCAGCAACTCGTCGTGCCAGCCGGACGCGGCCACGTCGCGGGCTCGCAGCAGTGCCCGTTCCCGTTTGCTGCCAACGAGTTCGCCCGCGTCGAACTGGCCGACCCACCACATGGTCCGGTCGTGGGCGACGCGGGTGTACCCACCTCGGGTCCGCGCGGGGCCGATCGTGACCATCGTGCCCTCGGGCCGCTCGTCGCCTGCGGGCAGCACCGCTCGCCAGGCGTAGTTGCCGGCGTGCTCGACCGCCGCGCTGCCCGGCACCAGGGCGGCGCGCACGTCGGAGTACACCCCGTCCGCGCCGATCAGCAGATCCGCCCGCAGCGGCGCGGCGTCGGCGAGGTGCACCTCCACATGGGTGTCGTGTTCGGTGAAGCCGGTGACGTGTGTTCCCAGCCGGATCCGGTCGCGGCCGGCGGTGTCGGCGAGCAGGTTGGTGAGTTCCGGCCGCGGCACCATCAGGAACTGGTAGGTGGACGCGTCGTAGCCACTCGCGCGGATGGGGCGTCCGGTCGGGTCGTAGAACCACGCGTCGACGGGCTCGCCAAGGCCACGGACGTCGTCCCCGATGCCGAGGGTGTCGAACTCCCGCAGCGCGTTGGGCCACAGGCCGATGCCTGCGCCTGCGGCTCGCACCTCCGGCGCGTGTTCCAGCACGGTGACCTCGTGCCCGATCAGCCGCAGCGAGGCCGCGGTGGTCAGTCCGACCAAACCCGCTCCGACGATCACCGTGTGCATCGTTCGTTCCCTTCGTTCTCCATGCGACCGAACGTAGCACTAACGGCTAGTGTTTAACAACGGTTAGGTTTTCATGACTGATAGCATCAGTGCATGACCGCCCCACCCGGACGCCGTGAGCGCAAGAAGGCCGCGACCCGTCAGAAGATCGCCGACACCGCCCTGCGGCTCTTCCTGGAACACGGGTACGACGCGGTGGGCATCCGTGACGTGGCCGCCGAGGCCGACGTCGCCGTCACCACGGTCTTCTCCCACTTCGCCTCCAAAGAGGCCCTGGTGTTCGAACAGGACGAAGACTTCGAGCAAGGCCTCACCCGGGCGGTCACCGGGCGGGCGCCGCACGAGCCGCTCATCCCCGCGCTGCGCCGCCAGATCCACGCGATGGTGCGCCATTGCACGGCCGAGGGCGCCGCCCCGATCTGGCGCATGATCGACGCGACACCCGCACTGCGGGAATACGAGGACTCGATGAGGCTGCGTCACGCCGAGTCGCTGGCCGCGGCCATCGCCGACGATCCCGGCCTGTCCCGGAGCGCGACGGCCTGCCGGACGATCGCGCGGTTCGTGATCGACGCCTATTCGCTGGCCCGCGAGGCGGCCGATCCGGCGTCCACAGTGGACGAGATCTTCCGGATGATCGAGGCGGCCTGGGAAGCCGCCTGAGGCCGGAGCGGTCGTCGGGCCGTGTGCGGTGGGCTAGGTTCGAGCCATGCTCACTGGCCTGCACGCGATCGTGTTCAGCCCGGCCGCGGAGAAAGTGCGCGCGTTCTTCGGGGAAACTCTCGGCCTGGATTCGGTCGACGCCGGAGGTGGCTGGCCGATCTTCGCGATGCCGCCCGCCGAGCTCGCGGTTCACCCGGCAGGTGAGGGCGAGGCACACCACGAGCTGTTCCTGATGTGCGACGACCTCGCCCGGACCCTGGACGAACTGCGCGGCAAGGGCGTCGAGATCGTCGGCGAGATCCGCGACGCCGGCTGGGGACTGCTCGCCACGATCCGCCTTCCCGACGGCAGCACGCTGCCGATCTACGAACCCCGGCACCCGTCGCCGCGCGCCTGACGCAGGGAGCAATCCCGTTCGCGGGTGAGGGAACGGGCCACGCTCGAACATCTACGAAAAGTGAGCGGTTTGTCACAGTGAGGTGATGCTGCTGCGCTGCTGACTGATCGTGCCGAATCGCTCTGGCGTGTCCCCGGCCGCAACCCGTCCACTGGTGTCGCGCGAGCGAGAGACGCCGCGCGGACCGGGAGGTGCGGGAATGTTCGGCAGGGTAGTGGCGGCGACGGTGCTCGCGGCGGGGGCACTGGTGGCCACAGCGTCGGGTGCGTCGGCCAGTCCAGTGAGCACAGCGAACACCCAGGGTTTCGGCGCGTGCATGGACTACGCGGTGGGCCAGCACGACATCGAGCCGTGGCTCGCGCGCGACGCCTGCGACGCCGACTCCTTCGACGAGTGCTACTGGATCCTGCGACGCGAGTACGTCCCCGCGGTCGTCGCGGGGACGGCCTGCCGGATCGCGGACAACTAGAGATGGGTACCAGGGTCACCCGAGCACGTGACTGCGAATGGCGAGATGACGCAGGCCGGGTAGCGCCGGCTGGTTGCGGTGGCGCATCAGGTCGCTGATCAGGCCACGGGCGGCCGAGCGGGTGTGCACCTCGCCGGGCGCCCGGCGTTCGGCCGCGAGCAGGGTCCGGTACGCCTGCTCGGGCTTGTCCCACTGCGCGAAGGCGAGCGCGACGTCGACGAGGAAGCGGCCGTGCCGCTCGGCACTCGGGAAGTCCGCGGGCCGGGCGGCACGCGCGTGCTGGAGGGCGGTCCCGGCGTCGCCGAGCAGGTAGGCGGCCGACACCCGGTGGCTGATGATGTTCGCGTTGAGCACCTGCTGACGCGCCGGATGCCCGCTCAGGCGCGTGGCCGTCGCGGCGGCTTCGTCCAGCAGGCTCATCGCGCGATCACGATCCCCGGCACGCGCGGCCGCGTACCCGGCGGAACACATCAGGACGCCGTGCAGGGAAAGGTGTTCCGGCGTGGTCGTGTCGAGCTGCTCGGCCGCGGACAGGACGAGGGCCTGTGCCCGCTCGTGATGTCCCGCCCTGCGGAACACCGAACCCATCAGGCGCTGCGCCTCGGCGAGCGTGAGCGGATCCCCGGCCTGCATCGCGACTCGCAGCGCGCGATCGGCGCTGATCCACTCGAGACCGCTGGCCCGCAGCTTGAGCAGGGCGCGGGTGACGAGGTTGTACACCTGCGCCAGCGCGATCCGGCTCGCGGCCGCGGCAGCCTCGGCGGCGGCTTCGGCGTTGCTGACCAGCTGAGGTAGCTGCGTGCCCAGCGACAGGTAGCGGCTCGCGTGGAAATCGTCCTTCGCGGTGATGAGCGCGTCGGGCAGGGGGAGGGGGAGCGGGGTGAGTGCCGACTGGGCGGGGCCGACCAGCACGTTCTCCAGACGGGCGTAGAGCATCGCCGCGGGGTCGGGCTCGGGTTGCGCGGCGGCGGATGGAGTGGCAAGGGAGGTACTGGCCAGTCCGGCGGCGACCAGAAACGCGCGACGTCGCACTTGAACGTCCTCCTCTCCCGGCTGGGCTTGGCGCCCGACAGCTCCGGTGGTGGGTGGGTGTCGGGCGGGCACACGATCGGGCGGGGCGGGGTTCAGCCCGAAGGCCTCGGGCGGCAGATCGAGGACGTCGGCAAACCGTCGCAACACGGCGACGTCGCGCAGCGGACGACGCCCGCTTTCGAAACGTGAGATGGTACTGGCCGCGCAGCCGAACCGCTGACCCAGCTCGCTCTGGCTCCACCCGGCTTCATGGCGGGCGCAGCGCACCACGGCCGCGTGATCCCCACAGCGGATCGCCGACATCAAGGCAGGCGAAAGCTGACCCGGCATCACGAACCCCGCTTCGTGCGCTCATCAAAAGACCCAGGGTATCCGAACGGCGACGAAAAGTGAGAATGTTTGCCGAACTGGAACACCAGTCTGCGGATCTGGCACAAGCACTGGCCGGAGGGTGTGCGCGGTTCTTACCGTCGTGAGTACCCGGTCCGGCGCGAAGGAGGCCTCGCCTTCAACCGGACCGGCCGGCCGACAGGGGCACCCCGCAAACAATGTCCTCGAAGTCCCTGCCGGCCGGGTCCAAGCGCATCCCGGACGTACCCGGCGGCCCCGAGGATGGCGAAAGGCCCCCGTGGGGGGAGGTCACGGGGGCCTTTCAATCTGTGGTGGGAGCAGCTACAAGCCGAATCCTCAGGCGGAGCGGGTCCGACGTCCCTTGAGTTCGGCGAGACGTTCGTTCAGCAGCTCCTCGAGCTCAGGGATCGAGCGCCGCTCAAGGAGCATGTCCCAGTGGGTACGCGGTGGCTTGACCTTCTTTTGCTCAGGCTGCCCGCCGTCGACGATCTCGGACTCGCTGCCGTGCAGCCTGCACTCCCACACCGTCGGGATCTCGGCGTCGTCGGAGAACGGCACCTCGAACTCGTGGTTCTTCGGGCAGGCGTAGCGCACGGTGCGCCGCGGGGCGAGATCGTGATTGCGGTCGGTCTCGTAGCTGACCGCTCCCAGCCGGCTTCCACGGAGAACACGGTCGGCCATGATGGGGGTCCTTTCCAGTCAGCTCCGGGCGGAGCCAGGGTGGTGCTCACCCTATGCAACGACCGAGGCGCCCGGGGGATTCCCGGTACACCATGTCGTTGCTCACGATGAGCTGTGTCACCCGACGGCAACAGCTTCCTCTAGTAGGAGCGGTTTCGCGCTCTGGCGTGACGTGAATACGGCCTCTTAGTGCGGATATCCCCCGGATGGGCTACTCACGCTCCGCTCAAGTCAACCGTAACTGGCCGTGTTGAGCCGCCGTCGGCCCCAGATCACCCTGTCGGTAGTGGCGGCGGCACAGTACCTGATAACGCACAGTATCCGGATCGGCCTCGAATCGTGCTGATGCTGAAGATTCAACTACGGATTGTTCGGTATCGGCTACGACAACAGTGTCCCCCTCACGGACCACCTCCCCGTTCCGGACCCGCGCGTTGAACCGCCCCGGCAGCCCGCACCAGCACAACACCTCGACCTGCACCGGCTGCAACTCGTCCGCCAGTTCGAACAGCCGGGCGGCACCGGGGAACAGCCTGCTCCGGAAATCCGTCGCGATCCCGAAGCAGTAGACGTCGAGCTGGACGTCGTCGGCGAGCTCGGCCAGCTGGTCGACCTGGGCGGGGGAGAGGAACTGGGCCTCGTCCACGATCACGTAGTCCACGTGCTGCCCGCGCGCCCACTCCTGCCGCACCAGCTCACGCACGTCCGTGGCCGTCCCGACCTCCACCGCCCGCCGCGTGATCCCGATCCGGCTGGTGATCTGCGGCTCGCCGGACCGGTCGTGCCGCACCAGGACCAGGCCACGGCGACCCTGCCGGGCGTGGTTGTGGTCGATCTGCAGGGCCAGCGTCGACTTCCCGCAATCCATCGGGCCGTAGCAGAACTTCAGCCTGCCCACCGGAGGGGCTCCCCGCCGGGACCCCGCTGCGGGGACCGAGGACAACGCGTCGGTCGGATCGCCGTCCACTCCGCTACCGGCGGAAACCGGGCCGTCACGCCCGCTGTCTTTCACGAAAGTCACGACGGTCGAGCCTATCGGTGCCTCACAGCACCCGCGGCGGACGGTTGCCCGCAGCCACGATCGCCCGCCGCACCGGAACCCGCCACACCAGCACCAGCCCCAGCACGAAGAACACCACCAGCGCCACGATCGCCAGCCGGAACGACCCGGTCGCCTGGCCGACACCGGCGAACACCAGCGGCCCCAGCCACGACGTCCCCCGCTCGCCCACGACGTAGAGCGAGTAGTACTGCGCGTCCTTCCCGGCCGGGATCATCTGCGCGAACAGCGACCTCGACAACGCGTTCGTCCCGCCCAGCACCAGCCCGATCCCGATCGCCACCGCGTAGAACTGCACCGGCCGCCCCGGCTGCACGAAGAACGCCCCGCCCAGCACCACGACCCAGAACGCCAGGCTGAGCAGGATCGTCCGCTTCGCACCCAGCCGGCGCGCCACCAGCCCGTGCAGCACCCCGCCCCCATACGCGACGAACTGGATCACCAGCACCGTCATGATCAGCACCTCGTCGCCGAACTTCAGCTCGTCCTTCCCGTACTGCGCCGACACCGTGACCACCGTGTTGATCCCGTCGGTGAACACCAGATAGCTGCCGAGAAACGCCAGCGTCAGCGGATACGCCTTCGCCTCCACCAGCGTCCGCCGCAACTCCGCGAACCCCGCGCCCACCACCGACCGCCCCGGCTCCGGCACCACCGGCACATGCGTCCGGGGGAGCGCCCGCAACGTCGGCAGGGTGAACAGCGCCCACCACAGCCCCGAAGTCAGGAAACACACCCGGACCGCGGTCGGCTGGTCCACCCCGAACGCGTCCCGGCCCAGGTAGAACCCCAGCTGCAACGCCAGCGCCAGGCCACCGCCGAGATACCCGAACGCCCAGCCCTTCGCCGAAACCTCGTCCCGCTCGTCCGGCCCGGCGATGTCGACCAGGAACGAGTAGTACACGACCAGCGAACCGCCGTAGCCGATGTTGCCCACCACGAACAACGCCGCACCCAGCTGCCAGTTCGACCCCGCCGTGAAGAACATCAGCGCCGCCGCCGTGGCACCGAGGAACGCGAACCCGCCAAGGATGCGCCGCTTGTGCCTGCTCCGGTCGGCCACCGCGCCCGCGATCGGCAGCACCAGCACCTGCACCACCGTCGCCACCGACAGCAGATACCCCCACACCGAACCGGCCGGGAACTGCAGCCCGAACACCGTCACATCACAGTGCTGGAGCTTGTTCTCGACCCCCGCCACGTCCGTGCAGGGCCTGTCCCCGTTAAGGGTGATATTCGACTTCGCGTCGGCCGCCGCCACCGAACTCAAGTACAGCGCGCCGAACACCGTCGTCACCGACGAATAGAACGGCGAATTCGCCCAGTCGTAGAAATACCAGCCCCACCGTTCCCGCTTGCTCGCACGGGTCTCGGTCAGCGCCATCCAGGGCTCCTCCGCTCAGGAACATCGAGGTCAGCGGGGACAGTACTGGCGCGGCCCCCGCCGAGACCCCGCCGTAGGGAAACCGTGTCCGGTTTGTCGTCATCACCCGATCGACGCACCCCGCCGAATGCCCATTTCCCGAATGCGCGGCGTGTCGCGGAGCCGATTTCCGCCTGTGTCATGTGATGCTGGAGGGCGTGGTGTGACTCTTGTGGCGAAAGGGTCACAGTTCTACTGTGCAGCGCATGATCAAGGACCGCCTGCGCACCGCCTACCGAGCCGTGGTGAGAATCGTTCTCCCCGCCGTAGCCGTACTGGGCCTGCAGATCACCACCGCCACCACCGCCTCGGCCGACCCCTCCGCCGCCGCGTGGGCCAAGCTCCGCATGTGCGAGTCCAGCGGCCGCTACGCCGTCAACACCGGAAACGGCTACTACGGCGCCTACCAGTTCGACCTACCCACCTGGCGAAGCGTCGGCGGTCAGGGCAGACCCGACCAGGCCAGCGGCCGCGAACAGGACTACCGCGCGCTCTACCTCTACCGGATGCGCGGCTGGCAGCCCTGGGAATGCGCCGGCAAGCTCGGCCTGCGCGAGGACGGCGACGCCCGCAGCAAACGCATCCCCACCTACCAGCAATCCGCCTACATCGGCGACGGCACCCCCGCACCGCCCCCGGTCATACCCACCCCGCCCACACCACCTGCACCCGCACCGGCACCGCCCACGCCACCCACCGGCGGCCCGAAACCCGCCTGGCCCGGCCTCGTCTACGCCTACGGCGACTGCGCACCCGCCCTGCGCACCTTCCAGCTCCGCATGAACGCCTACGGCTACAAGTTCCAGGGCACCGGCTGCTACTACGACAAGACCAAGCAGGCCGTGCTCGACCTCCAGCGCGCCAACGGCATCAAGGACTCCGGCCGCCTCGGCCCGAAGACCTGGAAAGCCGCATGGGAAGGCAAGGCACCCCGGTAGCGAAGACGCCGCTCAGCCGGCCTGCTGCCACGCACCGCGCTCGACGAGCACCTCACGCAGCAGGTCCGGCCGATCGGTCACGATCCCGTGCACCCCCAGATCCAGCAACGCCCGCATCTGCGCCGGATCATCGATCGTCCACGTGTGCACCTCGGCACCGGCCCGCACCGCCGCCCGCACGAAAGCCCGGTCCACCACCGTCAACGGCCCCTGACGTACCGGCACCTGCGCCATCGCCCCCCGCGCCAGCCGAGCGATCGGAAACATCGGCGCCCACCCGTTCGCCCACAACGCCAGCACCGACCGCGGCCCCATCGACGTCACCAGCCTCGGCCCCGCCAATCGCCGCAGCCGCGCCAGCCGCGCGTCCGAGAACGCCGCGGCCGCCACCCTGTCGTAGGCACCCGTCCGCTCCAGCACTCGCACGAACGGCTCCACCGCCTGATTCGCCTTGACGTCGATGTTGAACCGCGCCTCCGGCAACTCCTCGAGCAGATCCTCCAACCGCGACAACGGCACCTTCCCGCCGACCTTCACCCCCCGCAGCTGCGCCCAGGTCCGCTGCGCGATCGCCCCCGAACCATCGGTCGTCCGATCCAGCGACGCGTCGTGATGCACGACCACCACACCATCCGACGTCGCGTGCACATCGGTCTCCAGATACCGGTACCCCTCCGCCACCGCCCGCCGGAACGCCGGCAGCGAGTTCTCCAGCCCCGCCAGCTCATCGAGATGCCAGCCGCGATGAGCGAACGCGCGGGGGAACGGATCGGCGAGGTACGGAAACGGTGACGACACCCCTCCAGTGTGCACTTCCGCCATGACCCGAGCGTGAGCGGACGATGGCCGGATAGGGTCGGCCGGGTGAGGGAAGTGGCCGAAGACGCCCAACAGGCGGACGACCTGGCGCTACCGCGCCGCACCAGCGCACCGAAACACTGCGGCTGGTGCGGCAGACGCCTCCCCGCCGGAGGCAACGTCGGCAGGCGGCGCCGCTACTGCGGCCAGTCCTGCCGCCAGCGCGCCTACGAACGCCGCACCGCGCTCCAGCGCAGCGGCCTCCCCGAAGACGCCGTCGTCCTGTCCGACACCGAGATCGCCACCCTCCAGGACCGGCTCTTCCAACTCCGCTGCGCGGCCGAAGACATCGTCACCGCAGCCGACGACGGAGCCGAACCCACGGAACTCCGCAAACTCGCCGACGAACTCGCCCGCGCCGCCCGCGACCTCGAACAACTCCGTTAACCATCCGCCTCCGGCACCAGCCGGTCCAACGCCACGTACGTCCGGTTGCTCGCTGCCGCCGCACGCTGCTCACGCCCCGTCGCCTCGATGTAGTTCTGGCTCGTGGACAGACTCGCGTGCCCCAGCAACCGCATGATCTCCGACGCCGTCGCCCCGTCCTCGGCCAACCGCGTCGCGAACGTGTGCCGCAACGCGTGCAGATTCGCCCCCACCGGCACCCGATCGTGCAGCCCGGCCCACCGATAACACGACTTCACCAGGTACTCCAGCGCCCCGCGCCCGATCGGCTCACCCGCCCGATCCCGCAGCAACGCCGACGACGGCCCGAACCGCGCGTGCGGGAACCGGCGACGGCACGACTCCAGGTAGCTCTCCACCAGCCGCGCCATGATCGGCTGCACCGGGATCGACCGGTCACGGCTGCCCTTGCCCCGCACGTGCAACCGCAGCTCGCCTGCCCGGCCCACGAGCGAACGCACCGTCAGCGTCCGCATCTCCGCCGCCCGCAACCCGGCCACCAGCCCCAGTGCGATCACCAGCACATCCCGCTCCGGCCACGGATCCCGCGCCTGCCGCGAACCCTCCGCCACCGAAGCCAGCAGCCGCTCCGGCGTCTCCTCACCCCGCAACGGCTTGGGGGACAGGGGAGGAGTCTTCGGCCGCGCGACCGCACCCATCGGATTCCCGCCCAGCAGACCGTCGGACACACAGAACGTCAGGAACTGGTTCCAGGTCGACCAGGCGCGCAGCACCGAACTCTTCGCGTGGCTGTCCGCGAACGCGCCGAACGCCGCCCGCAGCGCCTGCGCGGTCAGATCGGCCACCTCGAGCTCGTCGGCAGGACACCCCAGCTCCGCCACCAGCAGCTCGGTGATCCCCGCGAGATCACGCCGGTACGCCGCCGTCGTGTGAGGGGAGTCCTTGCGGGGCCGACGTGCCGCGAAAAAGGCTTGCTGTGCCTCGGAAACCCTCATGTGGATCTTGTACCGCACGGCACCGACAATCCGGCGCCGAGGCCGCCTGTGCGAGGATGACGCCATGGGCCTGTTCTCCCGACGTCGCGACCCCGAGTCCCCGGCCGAGCCGTTCCAGTTCACCGTGGACAAGGTGTTCGTCGTGCCGGTACGCGGCGTGGTCTGCACCGGGACGGTCACCAGCGGCACCGTGCGCGTCGGTCAGGCAGCCAGGATCACTCTCGACGAACAGTCACGCTCAGTAACCGTTTCGCGGATCGAAGCGTACGGCAAGAAGCGGTCGTCCGCGGCAGCGGGGGAGCAGGCCGGATTGTTCCTCGGCGGCCTGACCATGGGTGATGTGCCGACCATGCCCGGACATGACGGCTCCCTCAAGGACGGTGACGGCCTGGCCGGGGCCCAAGTGGTCTCTGTGTTCTGATCACGGAACGTGAGATTCCGTCGCCAAGTCTTATGCGGTTTCATGCATAATAGCAATTATGCATGAAATGTCGGCATTGGCCGGTTTGTCCGACTCGGGGGAACCTTGCGTCGAATGTGCCGTTCGGACGCGTTATCAGCGGTGATTTCGGAGGTTGTCGTCGCGTTCTGACCGGCCTGCGGCGTCGCAGCAGGTCTGTTGAGTCGGATCCTCGGCGAGGTCAGGCTGGCGACGATTCTTCGTCGGATAGCCGTTTTCTGCTGGTCTGGACACCTTGGCCTGCAACGTCACTGTGACGTTTTGAGGCAGTGTGCCCGGACGTCCTGAGTGGCGACCGGTCGAGTCTGCCCGGCTGGTCGCCGCTGGGCGACGACACCCTGCGGCGGCGAACGTCAGGCGGCAGCGCTGAGACTGTCCTGAGTCGCCTTGTGTGCGTGGTGAGTCGCAGCTGTGTGCATACGCAGCGCGCTTACCTGCACAAAGAGCCCCTCTTGGTGTCTTGATCAGCACCGTCCCCAAGTGCCGATAATGTACATTATGTCAAGTAGCCTGCGTCTGGGTACCGGAGAGTCACCTCTGCTGACCCGCCCCTCGCTCCCCGGGCTTCAGGCGGCGACTTCGGCTTTCCTGGCTACGAAGCGATGTTCGAGGCGGCCGATGTGCTCGATGGTCGTACCGAGGCGGCTTCTTCGCCCAGCCGTACGCACGCCGAGGTTCGCGAGATTCGGAATGTCGTCGGGTGTGACGAGCCAGGGTCCCAGCGGTGTGAATCCGGGTGGGGTCGAACAGTCCGCCGCTGGCCTCGGCGATGTCGATGGCCTTCTCCCCCACGATGAAATGGGCGCGGTCAGCGAGTTGCGGGATCGTCGTCGGGCGAGAGGGCTGCCGCGGTGAGCGACAGGTGCTGATCGAGGATTTTCGCTGCGGCGTCGGCGTTTCTGGCCAGCGCCGCTTCTTCGAGCCGGCCGTGTTCCTCGAGGTGGTCGCGAGCGGGCCGGCGTTGTCCGGACCACCTGCGTGCGAGTTCGCTCGCGGTCCACAGGCGATCGAAACTTTCGAGCAGGACGGGGTTTCCGCAGCCGTCGAGCAGGGCGCGATGGAATTCGTAGTGCGCGGAAGACCAGGCGGCGCTGACGTACGGTCCGTCCTCTTCCTGTCGCAGGGGTGTGCGATGGAGGCGATGGTGTGCGGCCCGCACTCGGGTTTCCCACTCGAGGTCGCCGCGTTCGATGGACATCCGGAGCATGCTCGGCTCGATGGTGCGCCGCGCTTCGGCGATCTGTTGCCATCGCTGATCCGAGAAGGCAGGCACGGAGAAGCCCCTATTGGGATGGCGGTCGGCGAGGCCTTCACCGATCAGTTGCTGCAGCGCCTCGCGGACGACCGACAGGCTCACCCCCATCGAGGTGGCCAGTTCCTGGGGTTTGAGTGGTTCGCTCGGGCCGAAGTCGCCACGCAGGATCTGGGTTTTCAGCTCGTCGTGGACCTGCGCCGAGCGCATCTGCGTGGGTGACGTCACCTTACGGCCTGCCTGTGCCATACCCCGATCATAGATCAAAGCCAGAAGATCTACTACACTGGAAATGATCGATTATCTTGCCGACCCGTTGAGGTCGACTCACGTAAGGAACCCGTCCATGAGCGAGAACGACCCGTTCGCCCGTCTGCCCGAGGCCGCCACGTTCACCCTGACCAGCGGCACCATTTCCGCGGGCGCACCGTGGCCGGTCGCCCAGATGTCCGCCGCGGCCGTTCCTGGCGGCAAGGACATTTCGCCGCATCTCGCGTGGCGAGGCGCGCCGGAGGGCACGAAGAGCTATGCCGTGACGGTCTACGACCCGGACGCGCCGACCGGATCCGGGTTCTGGCACTGGGCTGTCGTCAACATTCCGGCGACCGTGACCGAGCTGGCCGAAGGCGCGGGAAGCGAGGATGGCGGCCTTCTGCCCCCTGGTGCCGTTCAGATTCCAAACGACGCGCGGGCGTCGCGTTTCTTCGGGGCCGCCCCTCCCCCTGGCCACGGCGTGCATCGCTACTTCGTGGTCGTGCACGCCCTCGACGTGGAACACCTCGACTTTCCGGCCGACGGAACACCCGCCTATCTCGGTTTCGTGATGTTCGGACACGTACTCGGGCGCGCCGTGCTGATCGTCACCGCGGAGACGCCGGCCGGCTGACTATCACCACCATCGCGAGGAGTGTCATGGATACGGAACAGTGGACCGTGGGAGAAATCTCGATCACGAAGGTCGAGGAAACCGAAAGCTGGGCGCCGCTGGAGTTTCTCCTCCGGGTCTTGCCGGCGTCGACCCCGGAAGAGATCGAGCGCATCGACTGGCTGCGGCCGACTTACCTGGACGACGGCAAGGTGAACGTGCTCGTCCACTCGTTGCTGGTGGAGACGCCTACGCACAAGATCGTGGTGGACACCGGTCTCGGCAACGGCAAGAAGCGCCTGGCGCCGATGTTCGACAACCTGGGCACGGATTTCATGGAGAGGTTCGAAAAGGTGTGGCGCCGGGAGGAGGTCGACGGTGTCGTTTCGACGCACTTGCACATCGATCACGTCGGCTGGAACACGGTTTTCGAGGACGGCCGGTGGCAGCCGGCCTTCCCCAACGCTCGTTACCATTTCGTGCGCGACGAGTACGCGCACTGGAAGGCGTTCGCGCGGGATCCGCGCGCTCGCGAGGCGTACTCCGAATACGGCTACAGCATGGTCGACGCGGTAGCCGTATTCGAGGACTCGCTCAAACCGATCGAGGATGCCGGTCTGATCACCTGGGTCGAGCCGGGACAGGTCGTCGTTCCGGGGATCTCGCTCGTCGGCACCGCGGGCCACACCCCCGGTCATGTTTCGGTCCTTGTCGAGGACGGCGGGGAAAGCGCCGTGATCACGGGCGATCTGTTCCACTGTCAGGCGCAGATCGCCCGGCCGGACTGGTCGGCGGAAATGGACACCGACACCGCGGCGGCGGAGCGGGCCAGAAGGGATTTCCTCGAACGGTTCTGTGACACGCCGACCCTGGTGCTCGGAACGCATTTCGGGACGCCGACGGGTGGTCATATCGTCCGCGACGGGGAAACGTACGAACTGGTTCCCGAGCGCGGGTGAGCGCCCGGGAACCGAGCCGGGTCAGGCCACGTCAGGTTTGCGGATGATCAGATATGCCTGTGGGCTGCTCTCGTACTCCCCCTCCGGTTCGCGGACCAGCCGGGACACGGTCTGGAGCCCGGCGTCCGCCGCCAGCGCGGTGATGTGGTCCGGCTGCAGACGGTAGGCGTTGTAGTCGAGGCCGTCGTGGCCGTAGGCGCTCGTGATGTGGCGTGGCTGGTCGCCGACCTGGAACGCGAGCAGGAGGTGTCCCCCTGGTGCCAGCACCCTGGCGAACTCGGCGAAGACCGGTGGGAGCAGTTCCGGCGGCGTGTGGATGATCGAGTAGTAGGCGACGACACCGCCGAGTTCGCCGTCCTTGAGGTCCAAAGTGGACATCGAGCCGACCTCGAAGCGCAGGGCGGGGTAGGTCCGGCGGGCCACGGCGATCATCTCGGGGGAAAGGTCGATACCGGACACCGGCACGCCGAGCGAGTCCAGGTAGGCGGTGATGCGCCCGGGTCCGCAGCCGACGTCCGCGACCGGTCCGACGTCGGCCGCGCGCACGTGCTCCGCGAAGACCCCGAGCATGGCGCGGTCGTAGGGCATGCGCGCGAGGGATTTGCGGAGCAGTTCGTGGTAGTCGGCGGCGACCTTGTCGTAGGCGGCGCGGGTGGCGCTCAGGTAGGCGGGTTCGGTCATGCTCGGTGACCTTAGCCGTCTGGCTGGGCGCTGTCCGGGGCTTCGGTGAATGTCGTGGCCGCTCCCCTGGTTCCGATGACGACGGTGGCGCCGAGGTCGTCGGAGCTTGCGATGTGGGGGCGGAATCCGTTGTGTGTCATGGCTTTCGCGAGTTCCGGCGCTTGCCGCTCGCTGCTTTCGACGAGGACGGTGCCTTCGCTGGTCAGCCAGGTCGACGCGCCCGCGATCACGCGTCGCAGGATGTCGAGGCCGTCGGTGCCGCCGTCGAGTGCGGTCTGTGGCTCGTGGAGGCGGGCTTCCGGAGGCATCAGGTCGATGGCGTCGGTGGGTACGTATGGCGCGTTGGCGGTGAGGACGTCGACGCGTCCGTGCAGGGCGGCGGGCAGGGGTGTGTAGAGGTCGCCTTGAAAGACCTGGCCGCCGAAGGGGGTGACGTTGCGGCGGGCGCATTCGACGGCGGCCGGGTCTAGGTCGGCGGCGTAGAGCTCGATGTCGCCGAGCGCGGTGGCCACGGCTGTGCCGACGGCGCCGGAGCCGCAGCACAGGTCGACGAGGACGGCACCGGGGTGTGCGTGGCGGATGGCTTGGCGGGCAAGGAATTCGGTGCGGCGCCGGGGTACGAACACACCGGGGTCGACGGCGATGCGCTGCCCGGCAAACTCGGCCCAGCCGAGGATGTGTTCGAGTGGGAGGCCGTCGATGCGGCGTCGCACCATGGTGTCGAGTTCGGCTGGCGTGCGGGCCGCGGTGATGAGCAGTCGTGCCTCGTCTTCGGCGAAGACGCAGCCGACGGCGCGGAGCCGGGCGATGACGGCCGAGGAGTCGGCGGGCGACGTGGTCATGGGCCCGCGACATTACCCGGTGGTGCGGGAAGGGTGTTTGACCGAAGTAATGAATCGGTGGTTCACTTCTTGCTGTGCCGTACCGCCGTACCCCGAAGGTGCAGGAAAGACTCGACGCGCAGCACGAGAAGATCGTCGCCGCCGCCGTCGAGCAGCTCGCCGCGCACGGATACGCCGGGTGCTCGATGGCCGCGGTCGCCGAGCGGGCCGGGGTCGCGACCGGCACGGTCTACCGCCACTTCCCCACCAAGGCCGAGCTCGATCTGCGGGTGTTCCGCCAGGTCGTGACCCGCGAGGTCGACGCGGTCCGGGAGGCTTCGGCCGACGGTGACCCGGTCGAGCGTGTGCTGGCGGTGTTCGAGACGTTCGCGGCGCGCGCGTTGAAGGCGCCGCGTCAGGCGTACGCGCTGTTGGCCGAGCCGGTCGGGGCGGAGATCGACGCGGAGCGGCTGGAGTTCCGCCGCGCGTTCCGCGACGTCGTCGCCGAGCACGTCGCGGCGGGTGTGCGGTCCGGGGTGCTGCCGGCGCAGGACGCCCGGCTCACCGCGGCCGCGCTGGTCGGCGCGGCCGCCGAGGTGCTGATCGGGCCGCTCAGCGGCGGCAGCGCCAGTGATGTCGTCGAGTTGCGCACGTTCGTGCTGCGTAGTTTGGGAGGTTCGGATGCCCGCCACACATGAGGTCACCAACCAGGTTCCCCCGCTGGTGGACTACGACGTTGCCGCGGATCCGGCGTTGCTGGACGGGCTCTCTCGCGCCGACGCGGACTGGGCCGCTGAGGAGGTCCACGAGCTGGGCAGGCTCGCGGGCACCGAGCGGGTCCAGGAGTGGGGGCGGCTGGTCAACGAGAACGAGCCGGTGCTGCGGACGCACGATCGCTACGGTCACCGGATCGACGAGGTGGAGTTCCACCCGTACTGGCACGAGCTGATGGACGTCGCGGTGTCGCACGGGTTGCACGCGGCGCCGTGGCGGGATGCGCGGCCGGGGGTGCACGCGGCGCGCGCGGCGAAGTTCTATGTGTGGAGCCAGGCCGAGGGCGGGCACGGCTGCCCGATTTCCATGACCTACGCGGCGATCCCGGCACTGCGGTTCAATCCCGAGCTGGCGGCGAAGTACGAGCCGTTGCTCGCGGCGAAGGAGTACGACT
This sequence comes from Amycolatopsis sp. NPDC059021, assembly GCF_042739895.1. Classification (NCBI taxonomy): domain Bacteria; kingdom Bacillati; phylum Actinomycetota; class Actinomycetes; order Pseudonocardiales; family Pseudonocardiaceae; genus Amycolatopsis; species Amycolatopsis sp. NPDC059021. Next base: position 54,956 of record NZ_JBHYIQ010000045.1, on the reverse strand, counting down.
TCGGGCTGCGCGAGCCGAGTTCGAAGCGTGGCCTGATCGCGGGGATGTCGATGACGGAGAAGCAGGGCGGCTCGGACGTCCGCGCCAACACCACCGTCGCGACACCCGCCGGGGACGGCAGCTACACGCTGGTCGGGCACAAGTGGTTCACCTCGGCGCCGATGTCGGACATGTTCCTGACGCTGGCGCAGGCGCCCGGCGGGCTCTCGTGCTTCCTGCTCCCCCGCGTCCTGCCGGACGGCTCGCGCAACCGGATCCTGTTGCAGCGGTTGAAGGACAAGCTGGGCAACCGGTCGAACGCCTCTTCGGAGATCGAGTACGACAACGCCGTCGGATGGCTGATCGGCGAAGAGGGGCGCGGCGTGCGCACCATCATCGAGATGGTGAACAACACGCGGCTGGACTGCGTGCTCGGGAGCGCGTCGGGGATGCGGCTGGGCGCGGTGCGGGCCGTGCACCACGCGCGGCACCGGCGGGCGTTCGGGAAGACGCTGGCCGAGCAGCCGCTGATGGCCAACGTGCTGGCGGATCTGCTGCTGGAGTCGGACGCGGCCACCACGGTCGCGATGCGGCTCGCGGCGGCGACCGACCGGCCCGAGGACGCCCAGGAGCAGGCGTTCCGGCGGCTGGGGCTCGCGGTGACGAAGTACTGGGTGTGCAAGCGGGCGCCGTCGCACGCGGCGGAGGCGCTGGAGTGCTTGGGCGGCAACGGGTACGTCGAGGAGTCCGGGATGCCGCGGCTGTACCGAGAGGCTCCGCTGATGTCCATCTGGGAGGGTTCCGGGAACGTCGCGGCGCTGGACGCGCTGCGGGCGATGGCGAAGCAGCCGGAGTCGGTGGCCGCGTACTTCGCCGAGGTCGAGCTGGCCGCCGGTGGGGACGCGCGGCTGGACGACGCGGTGGCGCGGCTCAAGAAGGAGCTGGCCGATCTGTCCGATGTGGAGTATCGGGCGCGGCGGCTGGTGGAGTCGATGGCGCTGGCGCTGCAGGGCTCGCTGCTGGTGCGGCACGGGGACCCGGCGGTGGCGGACGCGTTCTGCGCGTCGCGGTTCGGCGGGGACTGGGGCGTCGCGTTCGGGACGCTGCCCGCCGGGACGGACACCGCCGCGATCATCGGCCGCGCCGGCGTCTAGCCGATCCGGATGTGCTTGACGCTCACCCAGGTCTGGCGCAGGTTCGCGCGCAGGCTGCCGGTGGTGTCCGGCCGCAGGTCGAGCCTGGCGTGCCGGGCCACCTCGTCGGCGACCTGCGCGACGGTGCGGTCGTCGGTGTGGACGTGGTGGGCGAACTCGGGGCGGCGTAGTGCGGTGAGACAGCGCTCGACCTGCTTCAGCGCCCAGGAGTCGCCGTGGATCAGGGGCGTGACGCGCCTGCGGAGGCGGCGCCGGACAGTGTCCTCGCGGGCGAGCAGGGCGAAGTGGTGCACGGTGTGGCCCTCGGCGCGGAGTTTGCCGATGATCTCGTCGAAGTAGGCGGGGACCACGACGGTCATCGGCGCGATGATGGTCTTGCCGGTGCCCTCGTAGGTCCGCAGCAGGTGGTCGAGGACCTCCCGCACGCCGTGGCGCCAGGCCGGGAAGTCCTGGAAGTCGCCGCGCACCTCGCGCGGCAGCATGCGGCGCAGGCCGAAGCCGAGGTGCTCGGGGTCGGCCACCTCGCTGCCCGGCAGGCGCCGGTGCAGTTCGAAAGCCGTCTGGGTCTTGCCGCCGCCGAACGGGCCGTTGATCCAGAGCAACGTCGGAGCCATGGACCCGACCCTAGCCGAACTCCGAGCACGGCCGGAGCGGCGAGGGTCAGCCGAACGGCGTGGCCAGCAACGGGATCCGGCGCAGGTCGTCGAGGGTGCAGGTGAGTCCCGCCAAGGCACAGACGACGCGCATACCGATGGCGTAGTCCGCCTCGCCGGGTTCGAGGTAGTCGGCCTCGAAGACACCGGCCGCGTCGAAGGCCGCGCGCAGTTCGGCGGGCATGCCGGGGACATCTGCTTCGAGCTCGAGGTCGTCGACGTTGACGAAAGCGAGTTGTTCCCCGTTCACGGCGTAGCTCATGCTGGCGTCCGCGTTGATGGTGTAGAGACTCGAAGCCGCTGTCCGGCCGTCTGCCGAGAGCGGGATCGTGTCGTCCTCGGGGACGGTCGCCCCGGAGTCGTCGTAGACGAAGGTCCACTCACCGATACGTCCTGCCAGCAGGGCGGCGGAAGAGCCCGGTTCGATCTTCAGGGCCGCGCCGGGCAGCGAAGTCACCGCGTCCGGCCTGGCAGCGGGCAGCTCGCAGGGCTGGAACCAGCGTGGTTTGGCACCGAGTGCTTCGAGCGCTTCCGCCGGTTCGAGGCCCTTCACGACGTGAAGCGTGTGGTTCGGGTCCTCGGTGGCCAGCTCGACGAGCCAGACCGGATCCCCTTCGGCGGTGAGGGTGTTGGGTGGAAACCCAGGCGTTGACATCAGGATCTCGCTATCGGAATGGGTGAGAACGGGGGCAAGTCTCGTCGCACCCTAGCCAGCTCTTGCGCTGATCTCGCCGCAACGGGCGACCTCTGCCCCGGCGGGCGGGCATCGGTGCCCGGGCGGGCACCGGTGTTCCCGGATCCGGTGCGCCGGAAAGGATTGGACGGGCTGCCGGCCTGCCTTGTAGCGTGCAGCGGACCGTGACACCGGCCGAGGAGGTGAGACCCATGAACGCTGTATCGCTGTGGGTGCTCCCCCTTCCCGTCACGGCCGGGCGATCGACGTAGGTGTCGCCGGGAGCGCCTCACCATCAAGGCACTCCCGAAAGGCAACACCTGTGCACTCTGACTTCACCGCCGAGCCGCCGCCGGCCTCCGGCGCCGATCGCGCGCCGCTCCTGTTCGACGTGATCATCGCCGGGTGCGGGCCGGCCGGCGCGATGCTGGCCGCCGAACTGCGGCTGCACGATGTGCGGGTCCTCGTCCTGGAGAAGGAAACCGAGCCCGTGTCGTTCACCCGCATAGTCGGCCTGCACATTCGCAGTCTCGAGCTGATGGCCATGCGCGGACTGCTGGAACGCGTTCTCGAACACGGCAGACGGCGTCCGGCAGGCGGTTTCTTCGCCGCCATCCCCCGGCCCGCGCCCCAGGACCTCGATTCCGCGCACGCCTATCTGCTGGGCATCCCGCAGCCGGTCATCGTCGGCCTGCTCGAAAGGCACGCGATGGACCTGGGCGCGCAGATCCGGCGCGGTTGTGCGGTGGCCGCTTTCGAGCAGGACGAAGAGGGGGTGACCGTCGAGCTCGCCGACGGGGAACAGCTGCGCTCGCGTTACCTCGTCGGCTGTGACGGCGCGCGCAGCACCGTTCGCAAACTGCTCGGCGTCGGCTTCCCCGGCGAACCCTCGCGGAACGACACGCTGATGGGCGAGATGAAAGTGGGTGTGCCTCAGGAGGAGATCACCGCCAGGATGGCCGAAATCCACGAGACCACCCAGTCGTTCTGGCTCAGGCCCTTCGGCGAAGGCGTATACAGCGTCGTGGTCCCCGCCGCGGGAGTCGGCGATCGCGCGGAAGCGCCCACCCTCGAGGATTTCCGGCACCAGCTGCGTGCCGTCGCCGGAACCGATTTCGGCGTGCACTCCCCGCGCTGGCTGTCCCGCTTCGGCGATGCCACCCGGCTGGCCGAACGCTATCGGACCGGCCGGGTGCTGCTGGCAGGCGACGCGGCGCACATCCACCCGCCCATCGGCGGCCAGGGCCTGAACCTGGGCGTTCAGGACGCGGTCAACCTCGGCTGGAAGCTGGCCGCGCAGGTCCGCGGCTGGGCGCCGGAACCACTGCTGGACACCTACCAGGCCGAACGTCGTCCGGTCGCCGAGGACGTGCTGGACAACACCCGCGCGCAGCGGGAACTGCTGTCCCCCGAACCGGGCGCGCGGGCCGTGCGCAGGCTGCTCACCGAACTGATGGACTTCGACGAGGTGAACCGTCACCTGATCGAGAAGATCACCGCGATCGGCATCCGCTACGACTTCGGCGAGGGCCCCGACCTGCTCGGCCGCCGCCTGCGCGACATCGACCTGAAACAGGGGCGGCTCTACGACCGGCTGCACCGGGGCCGCGGCCTGGTCCTCGACCGCACCGAACGGCTGACCGCCGAGGGCTGGCCGGACCGAGTCGACCTCATCGCGGATCCCACCGCAGCACTGGATGTCCCGGCCGTCCTGCTACGCCCCGACGGCCACGTCGCCTGGATCGGCGAGCATCAGCGGGACCTGAACGACCACCTCGCCCGCTGGTTCGGCGAGCCGGCCGGCCGAGTTCGCCCGGCCAGGGAATGACCGGTGTCGCCGGCATGGCGGAAAACCGGCCATGCTGGCGATGAGCTCATTCGCCCGCGCAACAGGAATGCCGGCTCGCGGCCACGTAATGCGGGTCGTGCCACCAGAACTCGCGGTTCGCCGGATGCTCCGGGGCAGCCGCGACGGGCGTCGGGGCGAGCGACGCGCGTGCGGTGGTGAACGGCGCGAGCAGTTCGTCCACTGTGTACACCAGCCCGTTGCTCACGACCGTGCGGACGTCGGCGGCGTGCCGGATGTCGCGCAGCGGATCGCCGCCGACCACGATCAGGTCGGCGTACATCCCGCGCGCGATCCGGCCGAGCGGCTCGCCGAGGAACCGGCCGGGCGCGCTCGTCGCCGTCACCAGCACCTCGTGGGGCGTCAGCCCGTGCCGGACCATCGCGCGCAGGTTCATATGCGTGCTCACCGCCGTGTGGTCGATCGGCGAGTCGGTGCCGGTGATCACCAGGCCGCCCGCCCTGATCAGCGCCGCGACCTGCTGCACCTGATGGGCGAGGTTGCGCCGGTCCGCGGTGAGGTCGGTGGTCCGCATCCGCGCGACCGTGTCCCGCAGCTTGGCGTACTCCCACGCCGGGTAGAGCGTCCGCACCCGGTGGTCCTCGACCAGGCTGGTGTCCTCGGCGTAGAGCACGTTGTTGCGGAACAACGTCGGCGTCCGCGCCGCGCCCGAGGCCGCGAACAACGCGACGTCGTCCCGGTATCCCTTGCCCAGCGCCGAAACCGTGCGTGAGTAGCCGAACCTGCTCGTCGCGCCCATGTGCTCCATCCCGTCGCCGCCGAAGCCGAGCGCGGGATAGCTGTAGTGCGACGTCGCCGGAACGCCGTGTTCGTGTGCCCAGCGCACCACCCGGCGCTGCCATTCCGGTGGGAGCCGGACGTAGGCCTTCATCAGGTCGTAGTCGAGTGCCTCGGCCCGTTCGAGCTCGCGTTCGAGCTGGTGCTCGTCGAAGGTCGGGCGCATGAAGTTGTAGAACACTCGCGCGCCGTCGATCGCCTCGCCGGTGCCGAAGTACCGGGGCGCCACGCGCGCACCCGACTGGACCGCCTCGCGGGCCTCGACCATGTGATAGGCCGGGCTGCCCGGTGACCGGGTGGTGGTGAAGCCCAGCGAGAGCCACAGCCTGCCCTGCCGGTCACCGTATTCGTAGCCCTGCATCTCGCGGTGGTGGTGCATGTCGACCAGACCCGGCAGCACGACGGCGCCGCGCGCGTCCACCACCTCGGCGTCCCAGGTGTCGCGACGGTGTTCGACCGCGGCGATCCGGTGCCCCTCGACCAGAACGTCCAGGTTTCGGCGCAGCGTATGGCTTTCGCCGTCCCACAACGCGCCCGCGCGGATCACCGTGCGGCCCCGGGTACGCACGTTCGTCCAGCTCAGCCGCACCGGCACGGTACGCGGGGTGCCGCCCTCGGCGGACACGATCCGCAGCCTGCCGCCGGAAAGGTAGAGCAGCTCCCGGGAGTCGCCGCTCCAGCTGGGCGCGTCGGTGAGTTCGTCGGTGATCCGGCGCGGCGCGCCCGCCGGGGTGCCGTCGGGACGGACGTCGAGCACCCACAGCACGCTGGCCATCGCGAACGCCATCCGGCGGCCGTCGGGCGAGAACACCGGGCCGTCGTCACCCCGGGTCTGGATCGACCGGTCCGGGATCGGGTCGACGTACCGGCCCGCCCCGGACGCCACGTCGACGAGCAGGATCTTGCTGAGCCCTTCCCGGAACCGCGCCGAGTACGGCTTGATCGCCGCCATCGCGATCACCCGGCCGTCGGCCGACCAGCTCGGCCTGCCCGGCTCGAACGTCGCCGCGTAGACCTTCCGCACGGCGCCGGTGGCGACCTCGACGACGTGGAGCGCGCCCTCCTGGTTCAGGAACGCCAGCCGCGCGCTGTCCGGTGACCACGAACCCGACACCGCCGCCGCGCCGGGCAGGTGCGTCAGCTGCCGGTCCTCGCCGGTGGCGAGATCGCGCAGCCAGATGTCGAGTTTCCCGCCGCGGTCGGTGGAATAGGACAGGTATTTCCCGTCCGGCGACCACGCGGGATCGCATTTCCACCAGTGATCGCCGGTCAGTGGGCGCGGCGCCGAGCCGATCCGCATCGTGTAGATGTCGTTGAGCGCGCGGAAGGCGACCCGTGTGCCGTCCGGTGACAGGACAGGGCTGCCGATCCCGATCACCTGGTGCGTCCGGGTGGAGTCGAAGTCCCGCTGCCGCTTGCGGTACCGGGGCCGGGTCACCGTCACGGTCGCGGTGAAAGGGATGTCGCGCGCGGTCGCGTGGTCCAGCGAGCGGCGCCGGATGACGCCGTCGGCGGTGTAGACGTACTCGCGGGGCCCGGCCCAGGACACCGGGAACGGGAAGATCTCCTCGCCGGTGAACAGCGGTTTCCCCGCGCGCACCAGCTGCGTGTCCCCGTTCGGCAGCTGGCGCTGGAAGACCAGGTCCGCGCTGTCCGGCGTCCAGGACGGCGCGTGCAGGCTGTGCCCGGCGGGCACCTTCGCCACCGTGGTACGCGAGCCGTCGGCGACGGTGACGACGTCGATGCGGCTGTACCCGACGACGACCGCGAGCCTGGCACCGTCCGGCGACCAGGCCGGTTCGCACTCCTGCTCATCACTACGGGTCAACGCCGCAGACGCGCCGCTCGCGACGTCGAGCAGATGGATCCCGTAGGAGTGGTTCGCCGCGTCCGAGGAGTAGGCGATCTTCTTGCCGTCCGGGGAGAATCGCGGCTCGCGATGGTCGTACGGGCCGTGGGTCAGCTGCCGGAGGTCGCCGCCGTCGGCCCGGACCGTCCACAGGTTGAAGACACCGTCCCGATAGGACTGGAACACCAGCGTCGCGCTGTCCGGCGCCCAGTCCGGCAGCGCGACGTCGCCCAGATCGTCGGTCAGCCGGCGCGCGGGGCCGCCCTCGGCGGGCATCACCCACAGCACCCCGACGGCGTCGAAGGCGATGAGGCGGCCGTCCGGGGAGATCCGCGCCGCCATGCCGGTGCCCTCGGTCAGCGTCACCGGGATCCCGCGGGACGCGTCCTCACCGGACGGACCGGGCGGGGCGGCCGCCGCGCCGGGAGCGCCGACCACCTCGATCCCGGGTACCGCGGCCACCCCGGCCACGCCCGCGATGAAACCTCGTCGATTCAGCGCAGCCATTCCGGACCCCCATGTCCGCCGCTCGTCGTGCCTGCTCCCTTCTCTACACGCTGAGCGATCGGCCGACTACCCCTGTTGCACGGGATGCCGCTCAGGCGAGCAGGGCAGAGAACGCGACACCGGGGTCGGTTTCCGGCGAACCGGACGGCCACCACACGCCGTCCTCGGCACGGTAGGGGTACCAGCGGCCGTCGCGGCCAGCCCGGAGCTGGACGTCCGTCCCGGCCACGGTGCCGCGATTGCGGTCGAACTCGAGCACGACGTCGCGATCCTCGGCCGCTTCGGCCAGCGCCGCCCGTGCCCGCGCGAGTACCGGCTTCGGCGGCGACCACGTCGACTCCAGGACGTCGAGCCCGCCGCGACCGGCATACGTCCAGGCCGCGACCGCACGGGCGAAGTCCGCACCCGCGTCCTCCCGCAGACGCGCCGCGGCCTCGGTGCCGGGGAACGTCGCGGCCAGCCGCACCGCGTCCTGACGGCGATTCAGCCTCGGCGCGCCGGACAACAACGCCTCGGCGGCCGCGGCGGCGTTGTCGGCCAGGAAAACGAAGCTCTCCGCCGGAATGCCCGGCGCCGCGGGCACCTCGGGCCGCCCACTCGGGGTGAACGCGCCGAGGTCGGGCATCACCGGGATCGTCCTGGCGAAGGCGTCCGAGACGGGGACGTCCTCGTCGGCGCCGGTGGTGCGGACGAAGCGGGGCGCGTTGCGGCGCTGCAGCTCGTCGAGCACCTCCCGCTCCCCCTTGCCGCGGATGAGCAGCAGGACGAACGGATCGGCGTCCAGCAGCCACGACACCTGGAACGACAACGCCGCCGCGTGCCGGCACGGCAGCTCCCAGCCGGGGCAGTCGCATTCCGGATCGAGATCGCCGATCCCCGGCAGCAGGTGCACCCCGGCGTCGTCGGCGGCCTCGACCAGGTCGTGCGGCATGTCGCGGTCCAGCAGCGCGGCCAGATGCCCGGCACGGGAGGCCACCCGGTCCAGGAACCGCTCCCAGTCCACTTCGGACAGCTCGGCCAGCCGCAGCCTCGTCTGGTAGGGGCCGCCGTCCACGTCGTCGACCTGCGCGGCGATCCGGCCGGGACCGACCGCGATCGGCCCGACCAGCCCCGCCGTGGCGTACTTCCGGCCCTGTTTGAGCTGACGCAGGTCGAGCGCGGTGTCCTCCATCGCCGAGATCCACGCCCGGCCCCACCACGAGCGCGCGAACGGACCACGGCCCGGCTGCGCGCCGAACGCCGGGAATCCGCGTACGTCGTCGGTCATCGGGACCTCCTCAGCTCGACCAGTTCGGTCAGTTCCGCGTCGCTCAGCTCGGTCAGCGCGGCCTCGCCACCGGTCAGCACCGCCTCGGCCAGCGCGCGTTTCTCCCGCAGCATCCCGGCGATCCGGTCCTCCACCGTCCCCTCGGCGACCAGCCGGTGGACCTGTACCGGCCGGGTCTGGCCGATCCGGTACGCGCGGTCGGTCGCCTGGTCCTCGACCGCCGGATTCCACCAGCGGTCGTAGTGCACGACGTGATCGGCGCGGGTCAGGTTCAGTCCGGTGCCCGCGGCCTTGAGCGAGAGCAGGAACACCGGGACCTCGCCGGCCTGGAACCGGCGGACCAGTTCCTCACGGCGCGCGACCGGGGTGCCGCCGTGCAGCAGCTGCGTGCCGACGCCACGCTCGGCGAGATGCCGTTCCAGCAGCCGCGCCATCGCGACGTACTGGGTGAACACCAGCACCGCGCCGTCCTCGGCGAGGATCGTGCCCAGCAGCTCGTCGAGCAGTTCGAGCTTCCCCGACCTTCCCTCCACAATGGACTCGGCGGGAGTCTCCTTGAGGAACTGCGCGGGATGGTTGCAGATCTGCTTGAGCCCGGTGAGCAGCTTGACGATCCGTCCGCGCCGAGCCATGCCGTCGCTGGCCGAGATCTCCGCCAGCGACTCGCGCACCACGGCCTCGTACAGCGCCGCCTGCTCGGTGGTGAGCGTGACCGGCCGGTCGGTCTCGGTCTTCGCGGGCAGCTCCGGCGCGATCCCGGGATCGGATTTCCGCCGCCGCAACAGAAACGGGCGCAGCAGCCGCGCGAACCGCTCCGCCGCGACGGGATCGCCGGACTCGATCGGCTTCGCCCACTGCCGCCGGAACTCGGGCAGCGAGCCGAGCAACCCCGGCGTCGTCCAGTCCAGGATCGCCCACAGCTCCGACAGCGTGTTCTCCACCGGAGTGCCGGTGAGCGCGACCCGAGCCGACGCGGGCAGCGTCCGCAGGGCCTTCGCCGTGCCCGACCGGTGGTTCTTGACGTGCTGGGCCTCGTCGGCGACCAGCAGCCCCCACTCGACCGCGGCCAGCGGCGCCGGGTCGACGCGCAGCGTGCCGTACGTGGTGAGTACGAAGCCGCCGTCGAGCTCCGCCAGCGACCGCGCGCCGCCGTGGAAGCGGCGCACCGGCGTGCCGGGCGCGAACCGCTCGATCTCCCGCTCCCAGTTGCCCAGCAACGACGCCGGGCACACCACCAGCGTCGGCCCGGCCTCCGGGACCTCCGCCGCGCGGTGCAGATGCAGTGCGATGAGCGTGATCGTCTTGCCCAGCCCCATGTCGTCGGCGAGACACCCGCCGAGCCCGAGCTCGGTCTGCGTCGCCAGCCAGCGCAGCCCCCGAAGCTGGTAGTCCCGCAGCGACGCGGCGAGACCCGCCGGCTGCGGAAGCGGCTCGGGCGCGGCCGACAGCCGTTCCCGCAGCCGGTCCAGCCAGCCCTCGGTGACGACCTCGACGTGTTCGCCGTCGATTTCCGCGGTCCCGCTCAGTGCGACACCGAGCGCGTCGACCGGGGTCAGTGGCTTGAGCATCCGGTCGCGGGCCTTCGCCGCGAGCGCCGGATCGACCAGCACCCACCGGTCCCGCAGCCGGACCACCGGCCGCCGCGCCTCGGCGAGCGCGTCCAGTTCCGCCGCGGTGAGCAGGGCCCCGCCGAGCGCGAACTGCCAGTCGAAGGCCAGCGCCCGGCCACCGCCGAAGAACGACGGCAGGTCGTCCGGCGGCGCGCCGTCGGAAGTGATGACGGCGCGGGCCGTGAGTCCACCGGCCAGCTCGGCGGGCCAGTGGACGTCGATCCCGGCCGCGCCGAGCCGCGGCGCTGCCGCCGCGAGCAGCTCGCCGATCTCCTCGTCACCCAGCTCGAGCTCGTCCGGGACGGCCGCGGCGAGCAATGGGCCCAGCGCCGGCCACACCCGCACAGCCCGGCGCAACGCGAGCATGACGTCGATCCGGGCCCGCGGCCCCAGCTCCCCGGCCCCCGACCACAACTGCGCCGCGTCGACGACCTGCGACGGATCGGCGAGGCTGTGCACCTGCACCACCAGGCGATACCGCCCGGCCGCGGGATCACCACCCGGGACCTCGACCCGCAGCGACACCCGGACCCCCGAGTCCAGCCCGGCCGAGACCTCGTCCGCCCAGTCCCTCAGCTCGGTCGCGTCCTGCGCGGCGACCGCGGCATAGCGCCGCTGACCGGTCGCCGCGGCCGCCGCCGGCGTGCGGGGCAGCGCGTCGGCGACGGCGTCGAGGAACGCCCGCAGCAGGGGATACCGTGCGGGCAGCCGGGTTTCGTCCCCCGGTGTCGGCGCGGCGTGCGCCTCCGGGGGCATCGCGTCGGCCAGTTCGCGCAACCATGCCACTTCGGCCGGTTCCAGCGGACCGGCTCGCCACGCGTCGTGTCCCGCCTCGGACACCCCGGGCAGCATCCGCCCGGCCGAGACGAGCCGGAGCGCGGCCCGTGCCGCCGTCGCCCAGAACGTCACCGAAGGGGACGCCTCCTGCGCGGCCAGCAGTGCCGGCAACGCCTCGAGGACCGGAATCCGGCGGGCGGCCACCGCGCGGATCTCCGGTGCCGCCACGCGCAGCAGTTCGTCCTCTTCGGACGGATTCGTGTCGAGATCCCAGAACACGATCTTCCCCAGGCGAGGAGGATCGGCGGGTTCGAACAGTGCGGATTCCCGCGAAGTCATCCCACCCCATTCTCTGTACGTCGTGCGTGAGACAGTATACCGTAACTCTGTACGGCGTACAAAAAAGCGACGGGCAGGATGACGGACGTGAGCACGGAGTACAGCGGCAGTGGCGATCCGCGACGCACCATCGAGCTGCTCTGGGGTGTCGACGGGCCCCCGCGGCGCGGCCCGAAACCCAAGCTGTCGGTGACCGACGTCGTCCGCGCGGCGATCAAGCTCGCCGACGCCGACGGCATCGCGGGCGTGTCCATGCGCCGGGTCGCCGACGAACTCGGCGTCTCCCCCATGTCGCTCTACACCTACGTCCCCAGCCGCGCCGAGCTGGTCGACCTCATGCTCGACCACGTCCACGCCGAGCTGGCGGCCGTCGAACCCGGCACCGGATGGCGCGCCGCGCTCACCGCGATCGCCGAGGACATCTGGCGGATGTATCACCGCCACCCCTGGATGCTGCAGGTCGTCACCGGGCGCCCGACGCTCGGCCCGCACACCTTCGCCAAGTACGAACGCGAACTGGCCGCCCTCGACGGCATCGGACTCGACGACCTCGAGATGGACGCCCTGACCACCCTGCTCAACGGCGTCGTCCAGGGATTCGCGCGCGGCTCGGTCGAGGCCGCCCGGCTGGTCAGCCACAGCGGGATGACCGACCAGCAGTGGTGGGACGCCAGCGCACCCGTACTCGCGGAGATCCCGGCCGCCGACCCCGCGAACTACCCCCTCGCCTCCCGCGTCGGCACCACCGCCGGGCAGGCCCACGGCGCCGCGAACAGCCCCGGTCACGCGTTCCACTTCAGCCTCGCCCGCATCCTCGACAGCATCGAAACGCTCATCGCGAGCCGCGCCGCTCACTAGATTGAGCCCATGCGCCTGCTGTGCACGTTCGTCGGGGGAAACGGTCACTTCCAGCCACTGGTACCGGTCGCGCGCGCCGCGGCCGCCGCCGGGCACACCGTCGCCTTCTCCGGCGAATCACTCATGGTCCCGACGATCGAAGCGGCCGGTTTCCCCGCGTTCGCCTCCGGCCCGGACTACGGGAGCACTGGCGAGCGCAAGCCGCTTCTCCCGGTCGACCGCGAACGCGAAGCCAACGACCTCCGCGAGGGCTTCGCACGCCGCGCCGCCACCCAGCGCGCCGGCGACCTCTTGCGGCTGTGCGCCGGCTGGGCCCCGGACCTGATCCTGTGCGACGAGGCCGATTTCGGCGCCATGATCGCCGCCGAACGCCTCGGCCTGCCCTGCGCGACCGTGCTCGTCATGGCTTCCGGCTCGTTCGTCCGTCCCGAGGTCGTCGGCCCGGCGCTCGACGAAGTCCGTGCCGCGCATGGCCTTCCCGCCGACACCCCGCCCGGGATGAGCGCGCGGCACCTGGTCCTCAACCCCTTCCCGCCCACCTTCCGCGATCCGGGCTTCCCGCTTCCGGCGACGGCGCGGACGTTCCGCACCGAAGTCACCCCGGCCACCGCGGCGCCGCACTGGTGGGTCGAAGGCCGACCGACCGTGTACTTCACCCTCGGCACCATCTTCAACACCGAATCCGGCGACCTGTTCACCCGCGTCCTCGACGGCCTCGCCGAACTGCCGGTCACCGCCGTGGTCACCGTCGGCCCGGTCATCGACCCCGCCGAGTTCGGCCCCCAGCCCGGCCACGTCCACCTCGCTCGCTACCTGCCCCAGCACGAGGTCCTCCCGCACTGCGACGCCGTCCTCACCCACGGCGGCTCGGGCAGCGTCCTCGGCGCGCTCACCCACGGCCTGCCCCAGGTGCTCGTGCCGATGGGCGCCGATCAGCCGGACAACGGCGACCGCGTCGCCGCGCTCGGCCTCGGCCGGGTCCTCGACCCGATCACCGTCACCCCCGCCGAAATCCGCGACGCCGTCACCGCCGTCCTCGACGACGACCGATACCGCCGCAACGCCGGACGTCTCGCCGCCGAACTCGCGGCGCAGCCACCGGCCGAGGAGACCGTGTCCTGGCTGGAAGGACTCCTCGCCGCGAGATAGTTTCGGCTCCGCTGTCGGTCCGCCGGAGCGCCGTTCGTCGGTCCATCGACCGAACCGCACCGGCACGGAGGGGAGCAGATGGCACCGGACGTCGAAACCGCGGTCGCGGACGCCTTTCGCGAGGAATGGGGCCAGGTCGTCGCCACCCTGATCCGGGTGACCGGCGACTGGGACCTCGCCGAGGAATGCGCGCAGGACGCCTTCGCGCTCGCCCTGCGCACCTGGCGCCGCGACGGTGTCCCGGACCGTCCCGGCGCCTGGCTCACCACTGCCGCCCGCAACCGCGCCATCGACCGGCTCCGGCGCGAAACGCTCGGCGCCGGGAAGCTCCGGGAGGCAGCCCAGATGCTCGACCCCGAACCCGAACCCGACGACGACAGCGGCGTCCACGACGACCTGCTGCGGCTGATCTTCACCTGCTGTCACCCCGCCCTCGCCGTCGAGGCACAGGTCGCGCTCGCCCTGCGGACGCTGGCCGGGCTGACCACCGCCGAGATCGCCCGCGCCTTCCTCGTCCCCGAACCCACCATGTCCCAGCGCCTGGTCCGGGTGAAACGCAAGATCCGCAACGCGGGCATCCCCTACCGCGTCCCGCCCGCACATCTGCTGCCCGAACGCACCACCGCCGTCCTCGGCGTGCTCTACCTGCTGTTCAACGAGGGCTACTCGGCCAGCGCCGGGCAGGACCTGCTCCGGCCCGACCTCGCCGGGGAAGCCCTCCGCCTCGCCCACATCCTGGCCCGGCTCATGCCCGACGAACCCGAGGCACTCGGCCTGCTCGCGCTGATGCTGCTGCAGCACGCCCGGCGCGACACCCGCGCCGGCCCCGGCGGCGAACTCGTCCCGCTCGAAGAACAGGACCGCGGCCGGTGGGACACCGCCGAGATCGCCGAAGGCACCACCGTCCTGGAAACCGCACTGCGCCGCCGACGCCCCGGCCCGTACCAGATCCAAGCGGCCATCGCGGCCTGCCACGCCACCGCGGCACGCCCCGCCGACACCGACTGGGCGCAGATCGCCGGCCTCTACGGCGAGCTGCGCAAACACAGCCCCACCCCGGTCGTCGCCCTCAACCACGCCGTCGCCGTCGGCATGTCCGCCGGACCGGCCGCCGGCCTCGCCCTCGCCGACCGGCTCGCCGCGAGCGGGGCACTGGCGGCGTACCACCTGCTCCCGGCCACCCGCGCGGACTTCCTCCGCAGGCTCGGCCGCGACTCCGAAGCCGCCGACGCCTACCGCGACGCCCTCGCACTGGCCCCGACCGCTGCCGAACGCAGCTACCTCACCCGCCGCCTCACCGAAGTAGGGCCCGCGGAAAATTCTTCCGCCGACGTGTCGGTCCCGGGCGATCCCGCACGTCGGGTGGATGAGCGAACGAAAACGGAAGGACAGCCATGACCGCCCAGACCCTGACCGTGCCGGGCGCACGCCTGCACTACGCCGTCACCGGCAGCGGCCCCGCCCTGCTGCTCATCCCGGGCGGGCCCGCCGACTCCGGCGCGTTCGACGGCCTCCGCGGCCCGCTGTCGGAGCACTACACCGTCGTCACCTACGACCCGCGCGGCATCTCCCGCAGCCCGCTCGACGGACAGCCAATCGACGACGACCGCGAACTCCTGCGCCAGCACGCCGACGACATCCACCACCTGCTCACCGCCGTCACTAGCGAGCCGGCGTTCGTCTTCGCCTCCAGCGGGGGTGCGGTGTCCGCGCTCGACCACCTCACGCGCTACCCCGGCAAGGTGGCCACCCTCATTGCGCACGAGCCGCCGATCACCCGCTACCTCGGTGCGCCGGCGCCCGGCGCGCCGGACCTCAAGAAGGTCTACCGCGAACAGGGCGTCGGGCCCGCGATGGCGATGTTCATGGCCTCTGCCGGGCTCGACGGAGGCGACGCCCCGCAGCCACCCGCCGACCCGACGCCGGAACAGCGCGAACAGACGGCGTTGATGCAGGCCAACTTCGGGTTCTTCCTCGGCCACCTCATGCACGCCGTCGGCAGCTACGAGCCCGATCTCGCGGCACTGAAGGCGACGCCCGCACGCATCGTCGTCGCGGTGGGCGCCGAATCCGGCGGACAGCCCGCCCACGAGTCCGCCCGCGCCTTCGCCGCCGACCTCGGCCAGGAACCGGCCGTCTTTCCCGGCGACCACGGCTTCGGCGACCCCGGGAAGTTCGCCGCGCGCCTGCACGAAGTCCTCGGCCAGCACTGAAAGGATCAGCCCATGCAGTACCTGCTCATGATCTGCGGCGACGAAACCGCCGCCGAGCACCGGAACGACGGCTGCGGCGACTGGGGCGAGGAAATGGAACGCCGCGGCGTCATCCTCGGCGGCGCCGGGCTCCACCCGCCGGGCGACGCCACCACCATCCGGGTCCGCGACGGCGAAGTCCTGCTCACCGACGGCCCGTTCGCCGAGACCAAGGAACAGATCGGCGGCTACTGCCTCATCGAGTGCGCCGACCTCGACGAAGCGATCGACATCGCCTCCCGCCATCCCGCCGCCGCGTACGGAACCATCGAGGTCCGCCCCGTGCTCACCTTCGAACACCCCTGAGGAGCGAACGCCATGCCGTCCTTTGTGGACCGTCCAGCCCAGCGCTACGTCGGCGCCCGCGCGACCATCGGCGTCACGGAGTTCCCGACCATCGCCGACCAGATCCCGCGGATCATCGGCCTGCTCGCGCAGCACGGCCTCGCCCCGGCGGGCGCGCCGTTCTTCCGGTACCTCGTCATCCACCCTGGCATGCGCTTCACCGCCGAGGCCTGCGTCCCGGTCGACGGCGACTTCACTCCCGAGGCCCCGCTGATCACCGGCGTCGTCCCCGCCGGCAAGTACGTCTTCAGCAACTACATCGGCCATCCGGACGGGCTTTTCGGCGCCACCAAAGCCGTTCTCGACTGGGGTGCCGCCGAAGGCGTGCGATGGGACAGCACCGAAACCGAGGACGGTGAGCAGTGGGGCGGACGCCTCGAAGTCCTCAACACCAACCCGCTCGAACAGCCCGACCCCACCCAGTGGTCGACCGACCTGCTCTTCCGCGTCGCCGGCTGACCCTCAGCGTTCCGTGGGGGCCTCCTTGAGGGACCCAGAGTCCCTCAAGGAGGCCCCCACGGACCATCAGCGACGGACCAGCAGAGCACCGACGAGGCAGCCGAAACCGGCCGTCGAGGAGACCGCGCGCACCACGTTCCACCGCACCCAGACCGTCTCGAACCGCGCCCGCACTTCCTCCAGCGTGGCCGAACCCTCCGCCGCCTGCGCCTCCAGCGCGTTGTTCAGCGGCACGTTGACCACCCCGGTCACGATCAACGTCACCAGCAGCAGCACGAACCCCGCCACCACCCACGGCAACGCGCCGCGCAGATCCGCACGCAGGTGCAACGCCCCGGCCACCGCCGCCAGCAGCGGCGCGCCCAGGAACGTCGCCATGAACCAGCCGTTGAGGATCGCGACGTTGATCCCGCGCATCCCCTCGACGAACGTCTTCGCGTCGCCGCGCGCCAGCCCCGGCATCACCGAACACGCGTAGGCGTAGAACAGTCCTGCGGACAAACCCGCCGTGATCGTCGCCGCGACCAGCACGATGACCGACACCGTAGGCATGGCACCCTTCCTTTCCCCTCGCATGCCCCCCAGTCAAGCGGCACAACGTGAGACGATCCATCGTTCAGATGCTCACATCCATGCGCCAGCGTCTACGATTCCGGTATGGACCCGCTCGCCGCCCTCCTCGACGGCCCCCGCGCCCACGGCGCGTTCCTGCTCCGGTCGGTCCTCACCCCGCCCTGGTGCCTGCGGATCGAGGACCGCGCGCCACTCACCGTCATCGCCGTCGTCCGCGGCGAAGCGTGGGTCGTGCCCGACGAGGACAACGGCGTCCGGCTCGGCCCCGGGGACGTCGCGATCGCGCGGGGACCCGATCCGTATCTCGTCGCCGACGACCCGGCCACCCCGCCGCAGGCCGTCATCCACCCCGGCCAGGAATGCCGGACTCCCGAGGGCGGGCACCTCACCGACCTGGGCGACGTCGGCGTGCGCACCTGGGGCTCGGGCACCGACGGACCGGTGGACATGCTCACCGGCACCTACCCGGTCGCCGGCGAGGTCAGCCGCCGCCTGCTCGCCGCGCTCCCGCCCCTGCTCGTCCTGCGGGCCCGGGACTGGCAGAGCCCGCTGATCCCGCTGCTCGCCGAGGAAATCGGCAAGGACGTCCCCGGCCAGGAAGCCGTTCTGGACCGGATTCTCGACCTCCTGCTGATCGCCGCGCTCCGCACGTGGTTCGCCCAGTCCCGCGACCGCGCGCCAGCCTGGTATCGCGCCCACGACGACCCCGTCGTCGGCCAGGCACTGCGATTGCTGCAAGACCATCCGGACCGCCCCTGGACGATCGCGGACCTCGCTGCGAACACGGGCGTCTCCCGCGCGGCGCTCGCCCGCCGCTTCACCGCCGCAGTCGGCGAACCCCCGATGTCCTACCTCGCGGGCTGGCGGCTCGCCCTCGCCGCCGACCTGTTACGCCAGCAGCCCGACTCGACACTCGGCTCGGTCGCGCGAAAAGTCGGCTACGGAAGCTCTTTCGCGCTCAGTTCCGCGTTCAAACGGGAGTACGGCCAGAGCCCCCAGCACTACCGCGCGAGCTGACCCCGCTACGGGACCAGATCGACCAGTGCCGCGCCCGTGGCGGCGTCGAACGGAACCGAACTGTGCTCGTGGACGATCCGCCACACACCGTCCACCGCGCGGAACCCGACCGTGGACCGCACCCACATCGACACCTCGGTCCCGTCGGTCATCGTGCCACGCACCTGGAAGACGTAGTGCGCGAACGCGACCTCGCCGGACGCGGTGACCTCGATGTCCTTGATCCTCAACGTGATCGGCCCGTCGTAGCCGCCGAACCAGCTCTCCAGCCGGGCCCGTTCGACAGCCGCCCCACGCTCGCGCAGCTCGCCGACCGCGTCGAAGAGCACCACATCCTCGGCGTACTGTCCGAGCAACGCGGCCACATCCTTGGCGCGCACCGCGCCGGCGCGCGCCTCGATCAGTCCGGTGATTTCCGCGATGACATCGTTGCCGCCCATGACCTTCCCCCTTCAGGCCTGGGCGCGCCGGAGTTCGGCGCCGAGCTTGTCGAGCCACTCGCCGGTGCCCTGTTCCCGCCAGGCCGGTTCCTCGGCGCCGTCGAGGAACGTCCCCTGCTCGGTCAGGACCAGCCGGGTGCCCTCGCCGTCCGGGACGAACTCGATGGTGGTGATCGAAATGGTCGCGAGGGTGCCGTCGGCGCTCAACGTCCCGGCGTAGGCGATCCGCTGTCCGTCGACGATGTCGTGGTAGGTCGCCTCGAACGTCAGCAGCGGGCCGTCTTCGGCGTGGCGGCCGCGGTTGATTTCCCGCCCACCGACCCGGAAGTCCAGCTCGTGATGGTCGTTCGCGCCGAACCAGCGAGCCTTGACCGGCGGATCGGACCACGCCGCGAAGACACGGGCGGGCGCGACCGGGTACCGGCGTTCGAGGCTGAACGTGGCGTGCTTGACCGAACGGGTCATGACGAACTCCTGTCCTCCGGGGTTTCCGGCTCGGCGAAGACCTCGCCGAGCCGGTCGAGACGGCTCTCCCAAGGCGTGCGCTGCCGTCCGAGCCAGCCTTCGGCGGCCCGCAGCGCGGCCGGTTCGACCTGGCAGGTGCGCACCCGGCCTGCTTTTTCCGACCGGATGACCCCCGACGCCTCCAGAACCTGCAGATGCTGCACGACCGCCGCGAGCGACATCGTCAGCGGCGCGGCCAGTTCGCTCACCGAAGCCGGCCCGCGCACCAGCCGCTCCACCAGTGCCCGCCGCGTCGGATCCGCCAGCGCCTTGAACACCTGGTCGAGGTCATACTTAAGCATGTACTTAAGTTACTGCGGAGGAGGACAGAAGGTCAAGTAGTTACTTAAGTTTCGACGGTGGCTCAGCGGGGCTCGGCGGGCGGATCCTCGTCGATCAAGAGCGCCCGCTGCATCCAGGCGACGTCCCGCCAAGCGCCGTGTTTCCAGCCGATGCGCCGGTATGTCCCCACCGGTTCGAAACCCATCGCGCGGTGCAGGCCGGCGCTCGCGTCGTTCGGCAGCGTCATGCCCGCCACCGCGGTACGGAAGCCGCGCTCGGCCAGCCTGTCGAACAAGGCGGTGTACAGCGCGCGGCCACCGCCCGTCCGTCGTCGCCCTCGTTCGAGGTAGACACTGACCTCGCAGGACCAGCGATACGCGGCACGTTCCTTGAAGGGCCCGCCGTAGGCATACCCGGCGACGCGGCCGTCGTCCTCCAAGACCAGCCAGGCGTGCTTTTCGCTCGCCGCGGCGATGCGCTGGGCCATCTCCGACGGCGACGGCGGATCCGTCTCGAAGGTGATCGTGGTGTCGGTGACGTAGGGCGCGTAGATCGCGGCGCACGCCTCGGCGTCGGACTCGGCGGCGTCACGGATTTTCAGGTTCCCAGCAGGCATGGCTACTATAGTAGCTATTGAAGGTCCTATAGTGAACAACTATGTCGGACCCGCTCTCCGCGTCACTCGCCGCGACCCTCCACGCCGCCCGCCTCGAACGCGATCTCTCCGCCAGTGCGCTCGCCGAGCGCTCGGGCGTTTCGCGCGCCATGATCGGCAAGATCGAACGCGGCGAGGCCCAGCCGACAGCCGTGTTGCTCGGGCGTTTGTCGGGCGCGCTGGGGATGACACTGTCCGAACTCGTGGCCCGCGCCGAAGGCGGCGACCGGCGGCTCGTGCGTGCCGCGGACCAGCCCCGATGGACCGACCCGGCCAGCGGCTACCGGCGCCGCGCGATCTCGCCGACGACCGGCGGCCCGCTGGAACTGGTCGAGGTCGAACTGCCGCCGGGCGCCGAGATTCCCTTCCCCGCCGAGACCTACACCTTCCGCCACCAGCAGATCTGGGTGCTCGACGGCCATCTGCGGTTCCGCGAGGGCGAGATCGAACACGAACTCGACGCCGGCGACTGCCTCCAGCTCGGCCCGCCCGCCCCGTGCGCGTTCATCAATCCCACCGACGAAGTGTGCCGCTACCTGGTCGCCCATACGCGGCGCAGCTAGCCGGAAGCCTCAAGACAGGCGTTCGGCGATGAGCTTGCGGACGTCGTCCGGCAGTGCTTCGTCCTCCGGTCGCGCCGCGAGAACGTCGAGCAGGCGTCCGAGATCCCGCTCGGCGGCAGTGTTCCGCTCCGTCAGTGTCCGCAGTTCCGCGCCGAGCGCGAGCGTGGTGTCGTGCATCGCCCGGACCGACCGGTCGTGCTCCGCGCGGATCGTGGTGACCCGCTCGTCGAACTCCGCGCGAAGGCGGTCGGTGTCGGCCCGCGTTGCGGCCAAAGCGGTTTCGTGGGCCGCGGTGGCCGCGGAAAGCTGTTCGTGGAGCGCGTCGATCCGGTCCCGGGCGGAAGCGGCCTGCAGTTCGGCCGCCTCGGCCCGCGCGGCGGCGGCCTGTCCCCGGGCACGCTCGTCGACGAGGGCGGACTGGGTCGCAGCGAGTTCGGCGGTCGCCGAGGCCAGCGCGGTCGCCCGATCCCCCGCGAGCGCGGCGGCCGCCTCGGCGCGCTGGTTCGCACGGACGAGTTCGTCCCGTACCGCGGCGAGCTGCCCGGACGTGCGCTGCTGCTCCTGCACCGCCGCCTTGCGCGCCGCGCGCTGTTCATCGCGTTCCTTGACGGCCTTGGCCTGCTCCCGTTCCGCCTCCGCCGCACGTGCGCGGTCCTTCTCCGCCTGCTGACGCGCCAAGGTGGCGTCGGCCTCGGCGAGGCCGCGTTGCCGCCGGTGCTCGTCGGTCTCCTCGTGGGCGGTGTCCCGTTCGGCGAGCGCCGCTGCGACGGTCGCGTCGAGCTGCTGCCTGATCGTCGTGAGCACCTCGACCAGCCCGCGCGCCGGGTCGAGCACACGATCGATCTCTCCGGCGAGCGCCGCGACGGCGGTGTCGTCCAGCTCGGTGTCCGCCTCGCGCAAGGAGTCCGCGTCGACGAGCGCGGCCTCGGCGTCGCGACAGTTCAGGCCGCGGCTCCCCCAGGTCTTGCCGTCCTGACAGAACCTCGGCCGGTTTCCCCGGCCGCTGACCTGCGGGAGCGCGGCGCCGCACCGTCGGTAGCCACACACCCGCACTGATTCGTCACGCTTTTCGTCAGGCCCTGATTTTCCCGAGGGTGATGGATCCGGACGATCCGCGCCAGCCTCCTGGGAGCTTTGCTCGTCAACCACCGTCGCTGACCTGCGCTTTTCCATATCATCAGACTAGCATCACCAATATTTTGGAAAGATTTGGGTATCTATATCAGTGATTCAAGTTGCGGTGAACCCTCTGACTTTGGATAAGGTTTCATATCGAAAGTTAGGAGAGGCCGATCGAGTTGCCCGCCGGACTCCCCCTTCCGGGAGGGTCGATGCGACTAGGAGACGTCGCTGAGCAACGCTCGCATCGTTGCTGCTTCGGGGACGTCGAGTTCGATGTAGATCGCCAGTGCCGCGCGCCAGGACTCGCGGGCCTGCCTGGGATCGCCGAGCGCGTGGTGGGCCAGGCCGAGGTGGTGGTGGGCGTGGGCCTGCTCGGCGGGTTGGCCGGCCTGGCGGCTCAGGGTGAGCGCGTCGCGGTGGTAGTCAAGAGCGTCCCGGAGATTCCCGGTCAGGCGGGCGATCTGCCCGAGGTTGTTGAGGGATTCGGCCTGCAGGCTGCAGCTGCCGATGTCCTGGGCGATCGTGAGGGCCTGCCGGAAGTACTCCGCTGCGCGTTGCCCGGCTGCCTGCTCCAGATGAGCCATCCCCAGGCCGTTGAGACAGTTGACCTCGACCCATCGGTCGCCGCTCGCGCGTGCCTGCTCGACCCCTTGCTGGAAGCACTCGAGCATCAGTTCGGTTTGTCCCAGCCGCCAGTGGGCCAGCCCCAGCGGGATCAGGGCGTGGCGTTCGACGTACCGGTTCCCGCTGCACTGCCCCAGCTCATGCGCGGTGGTGGCGAGCTCGAGCGCGGTGTGGTGGCGCCCGAGCGACCAGTGGATCATCGCCAGCCCGCACAGATGCTGACCTTGCAAGGCCTGGTCTTCGCACAGGCCGGCCAGGATCAGACCGTGGTGGAAGTGCTCGAGCGCGTCGCGATAACGGCCGACCCGGCCGCGCGCGGACCCGAGATTGTGCAGGGCATAGCTGGTGGTGCCGCCGTCGCCGGACATCTTCGCCGCCGAGCACGCCCGCTCGAAATGCCGGGCGGCCTGGAGATAGTCGCCCCGGCGCCAGCGACTCAGGCCGAGCCCGATCAGCGCGCGGGCCTCGCCTTCGTGATCGCCGGCGTCGCGGGCGGTCGACAGGGCGAGGGTGTGCAGGTCCCACGCGTCGTCGTAGTAAGCGCGGATGTCCAGGAAATGCCAGAGCGCGGTGGCCAGGGCACCTACCCAGGCATTCGACCGCGAGCCGGTCGTGGTCCGGGCGAGGGCGAGCAGGTTGACCCGTTCGGTTTCCAGCCACGCCAGGGCCTGCGCGTAGCCGGCCACCGTCACGAACGAGGGGTCCGCCGCCGGGTCGGCGCGGTGCTGGTCGCAGGCCAGCACCGCGGCGGCATGGTGGGCGGTGCGCACGTAGAACTCGCCGATCCGGTGCAGCGCGGCGTCGCGTCTTCGCTGGTCCATGCTGGTGCGGGCGGTCTCGACGGCGTAGAGGCGGACCAGGTCGTGCATCCGGTAGCGGCCGGGCGCGT
Organism: Amycolatopsis sp. NPDC059021; assembly: GCF_042739895.1. NCBI lineage: Bacteria > Bacillati > Actinomycetota > Actinomycetes > Pseudonocardiales > Pseudonocardiaceae > Amycolatopsis > Amycolatopsis sp. NPDC059021. Next base: position 31,772 of record NZ_JBHYIQ010000045.1, on the reverse strand, counting down.
CCTGCCGCAGCAGGCACACCTGTTCCAGCGCGTCGAGGATCTCCCGGGCCCGCGCCAGGGGCAGGCCGGTGAGCGCGGCCGCGGCGGGCAGGCCGATGTCGGGGCCGGGCGCGAGACCGAGCAAACCGAACACCTCGGCCTGAGTCGGCGTGAGTCTCGCGTAGGACCAGGACAGGACCGAGGCGATACCGACCGACCCCGCGCCGCACTCCAGCGCGGACAACCGGGTGGTGGCATCGGCCAGCTCGGCGGCCAGCACGGTCAACGTGAGGCCACGGGTCCGCGCCCGCGCCGCGACCACGCCCAGTGCCAGGGGAAGCCCGCCGCAGCAGGCCAGCACTCGCCGGCTCGCGTCGGGCTCGGCCGCCAGCCGCTCGGTGCCCAGGCGAGAGACGAGCAAGGCGTGCGCGTCGGTGTCCGGCAGGACATCGAGCGGGAGAAAGTTCAGGCCTTGGGAGGCGTCCAGTCCCGTCAGCGGGGCACGGCTGGTGATCATCACCGTGCAGGCGGCACCTCCAGGCAACAGCGGCGCCACCTGCGCCGCGTCGGCGGCGTTGTCCAGCATCACCAGCATCCGCTTGGCAGCGGTCAGGCTCCGGTACAGGCCCACTTGAGCATCGAGGCCGGCAGGCAGCGACGCCGGGGAAACCCCGAGTGCGTCGAGGAAACCGCGTATCACCGCTGCCGGTGGCAGTGGCGTGGCCTCGGGTGAGAACCCGCGCAGATCGACGTACAACTGCCCGTCGGGGAAGCGGTCCACATGCTGATGTGCCCAGTGCAGGGCCAGCCAGGTCTTACCGATCCCGCCCGCACCACCGATCGCGGTGATCACCACCGTCGGCGCCGGCCCGGAAGTGTCCCGCGCCCACCGCGTCAGTGCCGCGAGCTCCTGCGCGCGGCCGGTGAAACCCCGAGGCGCCGCAGGCAGTTGCCGGGGTACCACCGAGGACGCGGACCGGTGGTACTGGTGCTCGGCGCCGGTGCCCAGCGCGAGCGACATCAGCTCGTCGAACTCGCGGGGCTCCAGGTTGAGCGCATCGGCCACCCGGCGCAGCGACACCAGACGAGGCCGCTCACCACTGTCGGTTTCCAGACGGCACAGCGTGCGCACCGAGACCCCGGACCGCTCGGCCAACTCCTCCTGAGTCAGCCCCGCCTGCTCCCGCAGCCGCCGCACCGCGGCCGACAACCGATCGCCCATGCCGACCTCCCCGCCGGCCACGTTCACCTCGTGAACCCACGGTAACGCACTGCCCGGACACGGATGGCGGATTTCTGACCTGGTCACCCTGGCGGCCCAGCACCAGACTGAACCACGGCCCCAGCACGCCGGGGCAGCCCAGGGCCCGCGGGTGTCGCGGCCCGGGAGTTATCCGGTCACGAAGTGCGAGAAATGCCCGACGACGTGGGGTATCGCCGGGCGGTCTCGTACTGGGCAACGCCTACCAAGGGGGGTTCACAACGTGACTGCGAGACATTCCCGGAACGGTGACGTTGTGCGGTAGTGCTCGCGTACCTTGGATCAGTATTCATCAAGGGAGGATGGTAAAGATGCGAATCAAGCATCGCGCAGTGGGCGCATTCACAGGAGCCTTGCTGCTGTTCGGGCTTCCGCTCGCCTCGGCCAATGCCACGGAGCCGTCATCGGCGAACTCCACGGCTTCCCCGGCGTCCGCGAAGGCGACTCCGACCGTTGTCCCGCATGCGGATGGCCTGTCGTCTCCGGCTGATTGCTGGACCACCTTCGTACCGCCGTCACCGCAAGGTGGTGCCATGGACCATTACTACAAGAACTGCAATGGATATGCCATTACGGTGACAACCGGATACCGGAACAGTGCTGGGCAGATCACGGTCCTCGGGGGAGGAAATATCGTCACGCTCGCCAACCAGGAAACCGCGAGCTGGCACTACAACGCCACCGAAAGAGGCGTTCAGTATTCCACGATCATCGTCCGGTAATTCCGGCGGAACAGAGATCCGCCGGCGGCACGGGGAGGGCGTGGCCTCGGGTGGAGGGTGACCGCTGTGTCGCCTTCCACCCGAGGCCATCGGCGGATCGAGGCGGCGGCACCGACGCGGCCGGTGGCTTCAGGGGGTGAGCCGTGCCGGCAGCGTGGCGAGCCTCCGGCTGAGGAGATCGCTCTGCCAGTCCGGTGGCGCGTCCGGATCGGCGAGCCGCGCGTCCGGGAAGCGGTCGAGGAACGCCGCGATCGCCGTCCGGGCCTCCAGCCTGGCCAGCCCGGCACCGACGCAGTAGTGCGCCCCGAGCCCGAACGTGACGTGGTCGATCGGGTCCCGCTCCGGCCGGAACTCGCCGGGCTCGGGATGGACGCGCGGATCGTGGCCGACGGTGGCGAGGTTGACCAGCACCGGCGCGCCGGCCGGAATGTCCACATCGGACAAGGTGCACGCGTGGGTGGCGAACCGCCAGGTGGCCAGCGGGAACGGCGGATGCAGCCGGAGCGTTTCCTCCACGATCGCGTCGACGTCGGCCGTCCGCCGCGGTGCCCGGAGCAGTTCGTAGAGCGCCGAGGAGAGCAGGCTCGCGGTCGATTCGTGGCCCGGCAGCACGAGGCTCGGGATCCACGCCTTGACCTCGACCAGGCTGGCCCGCGGTGGATCCGTCCTGGTCAGCGTGAGCAGATCGGTGATCAGCCCGGCGCCGATCCGGTCCGGCTGCCGGTCGATCAGCTCGCCGATGGTGCCGTACAGCCGTCCGCGGCCCCGATCCCGCACAGCCGCGCTGCCGCCGTAGAAGATGTCCTCGCTCGCCGCGCGGATCGTCGCGTGCAGTTCCCGGGGCAGGCCGAGCAGGACGCAGATGATGTCGAGCGGCAAGGGGTACGCCAAACCCGCGACCAGATCGACCGCCTTGCCGCGCTGCTCCGCCAGAGCGTCCAGCAGCTGGGCGGTCACCGTGGCGACGGTCGGTTCCCACGACCGCACCCGGGCCGGGCTCAGCGCGAGCAGATGCAGTTTGCGCAGCCGCAGGTGTTCCGCGCCCTCGCTGGTGACGATGTCGGAGGCCACCGAGGTCTCCGCCGAGCCGATGAGGCCACTCTCGTCGACGAAGTAGGGCGGCGCGTGGCGTCCCTCCTTGCTGAACGCCGCGGTGTCGCGCAGCACCTCGCACACCAGCTCGGGCCCGGACACGATCCAGGCGTGGCCGTCACCGTGCGGAATGCGTGCCACGGGTCCGTGGCCGGGCAGCTCGAGCAGCGTACGCACCAGGTCGTGGGCGCCCCTGGCGAGCGAAAGCCGGACGATCGGCGCGGGCTTCGAGTTGGTCATCGGATCTCCAGCATCAGCCGCCGTGGCCCGTGGAAGACCAGGTCGTCGGCGTACGGGACGGGCTCGCCGGTCAGCTCGAACCCGGGCAGGCCGGCGAGCAGGGCGGCCAGCCCGATCTCGGCCTCGGTCCGCGCCAGCGCGGCGCCGAGGCAGTAGTGGATACCGAAGCCGAAACCGGTGTGCCTGCCGCCGGTCCGGTTCAGCCGCAGCAGATCCGGGTCCGGGAACCGCAGCGGATCACGGTTCGCCGAGCCGAGCGCGAGCAGCACCTTGTCGCCGCGCCGGATTTCGCGCCCGCGGAGCACCATGTCCCGGTACGCCCAGCGTGTCACGAACTGCACCGGACAGTCGTAGCGGATCAGCTCGTCGACCATGTCCGGCAGGAACTCGGGATGCGCGCGCAGCCACCGCAGCAGATCCGGATGGGCCAGCAGCGCGAGGACCGATTTGCCGATCAGGTTGGTGGTGGTCTCGTGTCCCGCGGTGAGCAGGTGGACGCAGGTGGCCACGATCTCCGTCTCGGACAGTTCCCCGTTCGTGGCCAGCAACGCGATCAGATCGCGACGTTCGCCGCCACGCTGGGACCGCGCCGCCCGCGCGAAGTACTCGGCGAGGCGCCGCGCGGCATCGTCCGCCCTCGCGTAGCCGTCCGGCAGCCTGCGGGCACGTGCCGAGGTGGCCTCCTCCAGTTCCAGCGCGCATGCGCGGAACCAGCCGCGATGCTCTTCCGGTACGCCGAGCAGTGCGGAGATGACCAGGATCGGCAGCGGTGCGGCGAACTCGCCGATCAGCTCCACCGCCGGCTTGTCCCGGATGGACAGCAGGAGGTCCCAGGCGAGTTCCCGGATCCGGCCGCGGAGATCCTGCACGACGTCGAGCGAGAACTCCGTGGCGAGCAGGGTACGGAGCCTGCCGTGCCGCGGCGGATCGAGGAACACCAGCCAGTTCTCCACGATGGCGCGCAGGGTCTGGTGGCGTTCCGGCACGATCGGCGCGCCGTCCACCGAACGCCTGCCGAAGTCCCGGCTGGACAGTACGGACACCACGTCGTCGTACCGGAACACGTACCAGGCGTCACTGTGGTGCACCGGATCATGGTCCCGGTATCGCCGGTAGGCCGGGTAGGGATTCGCCAGCCGCTCCCCCGCCCAGCCGGTGAAGCCGAAGGGAGGCAAGGGATCCGTCACCATCTCGCGCCCCGGACCCGGTCCGCGAGTTCGGCGGGATCGGCGGGCGGCGCGGTACCACGCCACGCGACGTGCCCGTCCGGGCGGACCAGGACGAACGGCCGTTCGTACAACGCGGCGACGGCCGGGTCGGCGCACCTGGACACCGCGAGCGGCACCCGGCGCTCGGCGAACGCGCGCTCGAATCCGGGCAGCCGGTCCGATCCGGTGAAGTGCAGCAACGTGAAACCCGGCCCGAAGAGATCCAAAGTGGACACTCCGGGGGCGAGCCAGGCGTGCGGGGCACGGGAGCCCGGCACGGTGGTCTGCCGCCATTCCCCGTCCGCCGGCGGTTCCCCGTCGGGTACCACGAGCGGCGAGGCGTACCGGTATCCGAAGTGGACCTTCGGCGCGTCGAACTCGTGCCGGACCCCGCTGTCCTCCAGGCGTCGCGCCATTTCCGCCCTGGCGCGTTCGCCCTCGGGCGTGTCGTGGTCCAGTTCCCCGGGCAGTTCCCTGGCCATCGTGCGGCGCAGGTTGACCCGGGCCTCTTCCAGGCTGTCGACCGCGACGGGACGCCGTTCGTCGTGATAGCTGTCCAGCAGTCGCGGGCCCGCCCAGCCGCCGAGCTCGGCCGCGAGTTTCCACCCCAGATCCGCTGCGCCGCAGATCCCGGTGCTCATCCCGAACCCGCCGGAGGGCGACAGCGTGTGCGCCGCGTCGCCGACCAGGAAGACCCGGCCCGCGCGGAAGCGGTCGGCAACCCGGTGGGTCAGGTGCCATTCGCCGTCGGACAGCGTTTCCACCGGGGTGTCGAGCGCGATCGCGCTGGTGACCAGCGAAGCCGCGTCGAGGTCGGTCTCCCCGGAGACGACCAGGTTGTACAGCTCCCGGCCGTCGAGGCAGCGCAACGGGAAACGCAGCTCCGAGGACCTCAGCAGGAAGTACACCATGGCGGTGCGCGGCCCGAGCTGCTCACGCAGCCGGGGCGCGCGGAACAGGATGTTGCGGAACACCTGGGTCTCGTACCGCGGAGGCGCGCCGATCCCGCAAGCGGTGCGCACGCGCGAGGACGCGCCGTCGCAGGCGACCATGAACCGCGTCTCGATCCGCAGCGGTGTCTCGGTCGCGAGATCGGTGACGGAGGCGAGCACGCGGTCGTCGTCCTGCGAGAACCCGTCGAGACGGCACCGCGTCCGGACCGGGCCCGCCTCCCGCATCAGCAGCGGGGTCAGCCAGTGCGCCGGGCAAATCTGGTCCGGTTCCGGGGTGTGCGCGGGCAGCGGACGGCTGTCGGCGGTGCCCCGGTCCAGCCGGTAGATCTCGTGCCCGCCGACCCTGGTCACCCACGCGACGTCCAGCGGGTAGTCACCCGGCCAGCCCGCGGCCCGGATCTTCTTCGCCACACCCCAGCGGCGGAACAGTTCCATCGACCGCGGGCCGACGGTGCTCACCTTCGGATGGGACACCTCCCCGTCGCTCGCCTCGACGAGGACGACCGAAACACCCCGGTACCTCAGGTCGAGGGCCAGTGCGAGGCCGACCGGACCGCCGCCCACGATCAGCACATCGGTCTGCAGGGCCATGTGTCCTCCTCAGACCACGAACCGCGGGGAGGTCCGGAACTGCTCGGTGAGGAATTCCAGGGTCTCCACCGCGCTTTCCGGTACCAGTTCGCAGGTGCGGGCGGCCGACGCGAGATGCCGGAACCGCAGCGTGATGGCCCGCATCGCGACGTCCGGCCGGGCCGTGTAGCCCGGGGGCTCCTCGAGTTCGAACGACGGCCCGGCGGTCCGCCCCCGCCTGCCCGAGGGCAGCGTGACCAGCAGTTCGCCCAGCGGCCGCAACACCCCGGTCATCACCTCGATCGCCATGTTCATCACCTCGGACCGGCGCAGGCTGGAATCCGGCCGCTGGCCGAAGTGCTGGACCATGAGCTGCAGCATCATGAAGTAGGCCCGGTTGAACAGCACCAGGACCTCCCTGGCCCGCGGATCGGTGATCTGCTCCTTCGCCGGGTCGTCGTCGTGCAGGCTCGGGTTGCGCACCACCGGATACGCCGGGCTCCACGGGGCGCGGCGGCCGCGCGAGTTCGTCACCTGCTCGGTCATCAGCAGCTCGGACATCTTCAGGAACGTGTCGAAATGGGCCGGTTCCCCGGTTTCCGTCCCGCGGAGCACACCACCTTCGCCCTGCTCGGTGATCACGTCGATCGCGAACAACGCGCTGGACAGGTCGTCCACCTCCAGCTGGTAGTCGGGGTACACCTCGTTGATCGACTCCCGCAGGAACAGGTGGTGCTCGCCGCCGCCGCGCCCCTTGTCCACCAGGAAGAGACCGGGCACCCGGGACAGGCCTTCCCGGATGCTCGCGTAGAGCTCGCTGAGTGAGGCGTAGGGGTGCCGGGGGCCTCGCGCGTCGTCGCCGCGGATGTCACCGCGCCGGATCTCCCCGGCCAGGCCCGCGGGCTGCTCGATCGCGATGAACCGCTGGACGCTGCCGATCCCGAACGGTTCGAGGGAGAAGTCCAGCGGCACGGGCAGCTCGTTGTTGATCGTCCCGAAATCGATGGACGGAACGTAGAACGTCTCGCCGGTGGCCATGATGATGTTGTTGACCAGCAGGAAGTGGATCATCTCTTCGCGTGCCACGGTGAGCAGGGCGCCGCGTATCCCGTCGTCACGGTCCTCGCCACCGCGGCCACACGCGAGCCGCAACTGCTCCGGCGTCCATTCACCACGGCGTACGTACTCGGTGCCCGCGCCGTAGGCCGGGATGGAGAACGCCGCGTACAGGTATTGCAGCATCACCGCCAGCTCGATCGACGCGCCGTGCCGCAACGCGGTGAGCAGCGCGCGGCGCGTGGTGATCTTCGGCCCGGACCGTTCGGCGGCCGGGACGATCAGCGGCACCTCGCCCGCCTTCTGCCCGGCACGGAGGAACTTCAGCAGCAGCCGCGCCTTCGGCTCGGTCAGGTCCCTGGTCGGCGGCATGTAGTAGGTCTTCGCCTTGTTCGCCGGATCGGACATCTGCCAGATGAGATCGGCGTAGGTCCGCACCCGGCACCGGTCGGCGAGGCTGAACACCTCGTCGGCCATGAAGGAGGAGAGCAGTTCGTACGGCGCGAAGATCTCGCGGTACACCAGGTCGTAGTCGACCTCGTCCTCGGACAGGTCGTCGAGCCGCCAGTCGTCAGGCAGTACGCGTACGGACAGCCCGCCCGCGCCGGCCCAGTAGCCGAGGACGTCGTCGTTGTCGTAGCAGGCTGCGGCGGAGCCCGGCCGGTCCGGATCCGCCGGCACGTCATCGTCCCGCGCGGACAGTCCGATCCGGGCGGAGCCGGCCCGCGCGCCGCGGACGGTGAACCAGCCGAGGCCCTGCGAATCGGTACGCACGGCACAACTCGACGACCAGTGCCCCGGTTCGTCCAGCCGCCCGGCCCGCAGCCGCAGGATTTCGACCGCGGACGAAGCCGCGTCCGGGGCGCACGCCACCGGGTCGCGAGGCAGCGCCCGGGGATTGAAGAACTGCCTGACCTGGACCGTGTCCACCGCGCCGGGGCGGCCACGGACGAACGACCGCACCGGCACCTCGATGTCCTGACCGGAGTCCGCGTCGTGCTTCGGATGCTCCAGGAACAGGCAGGCGTCGTCGACCTGGAGGTTGATCTCGCGCTCGGTGCACAACATCTCACCGTCCTCTTCGGACAGACACAGCGCGGCCGCGCCAGGCTGGGCCACCACCTCGGCCGTGACCAGGCAGCCGGACTTCCCCGGCGCGGGCAGCCGGGCGACGAGCCGATCGTCGGCGGTGCGCAGCAGCAGCGCCCTCGCCTCGGGCATACCGACCAGATTGGCCGTGGCGTGGTCCTCGGCGACCGCGACGGTGAGCGGAGACCGTCCCGGCCGCCGCGGGACGAGCAGCCGCCCGGCCGGATAGGTCCGCGGCTCCCAGCCCCGCCACGGGGCAATCGTCCCGGTCAGCGCCCACCGCGTCGGCGAATCCGGGGCGGGCACCACCGGATCGCTCAGCCCGAACTGGACCACCAGGCCGTCGAATCCCGCACTCTCCACAGTGGACCGGAGCGCGGTGGTGGCGGGCGATTTCGCCGCGTCGTCGAGCCAGCTGAGCCCGTCGGCCTGCCGGACCACGAACTGGTAGACCGTCGAGCGGCCGTGCCGATGCCACCGCGGCGGGCAGAACCCGCTCACCTCGCCGGTGCACAGGTACCCCACGTCGTGCGACCGGCCCTGTCTGCCGAAACAGAACTGGCCGACCATCAGCGTGGTGGTCCACGCCGACGACGGGTCGAGGTCGAACACCCTGGCCCGGTTGAACGTGGTCGCGAGGTAGGGGTTGTAGTGGCCCCACATGTCGACCGCGCGCCCGGCGACCGGATCCTCCCGATCGGCCACCCCGGCTTCGAGCTCGGCACAGGTGATCCGCGCGTCGATGAAGAAATGGCCGTTGCCCCCGAAGTTGGTGCCCTTGGCGCCCTTCCGGTCGAGGTAGTCGTGGTACTCGGCGATCGCCCGGTCCGCCGGATACGGTCCCTCTTCGGTGAGCGCGGAGTTCGTGGCCAGGTCGAGCAGCCCGCCGCGCGGTCCGGTCGGCACCCTCGTCGTCGCCACCCCGGCGAAATGCAGACGCGGCAGATCGAACACACTCATCGGTACTCTCCTTTCCCCGCCGCGCCACCGACCGGGATCAGCCGTGCCCGTGGCCGGTGGAAATGGATCTCACCGACCGCGTTGATCGCCGATTCGATCGCGCCCTCGATCCACGCGGTGGTCGACGAACAGTGCTCACCGGCGAAGAACAGCCGGTTCTCCGGCCGGGCCGCGCGGACGCGTTCCCGCTCGCATTCGTCCGCGTCCTTGCCCCAGCGCACGGCGGCGGCGCCTTCGCTCCACCTGTGCTGTCCCCAGGCGAGGCTCACCGCGTCCACCACCATGTCCGGGCGCAGCAGTTCGGGATGCATGCGGCCGAGTTCGGTGAGCACGGCAGCGTGCCGGACCGCGGCGGGCATCCGGCCGAGCACGTCCGCGTCGTCGCCGATCGTGTAGCTGGCGAGCAGCGCGGCCCCGTTCGCCGGATCGCCCTCCACCGGCGGGTAATAGGTCTGCCGGATGCGGCCGCCGCCGAACGACGCGCCGCCGGTGATCCCGTGCCGTTCCCAGAACGCTTCCCGGCAGCGAAAGGCGACCTTCGTCGCCGACCAGTACTTGATCTCGCGGATCGCGGCGAGCTTGCTTTCGCTGAAGCCGCTCAGCGCGAACCGGCGGAGGACCGGGAACGGGATGGTGCACAGCACGTAGTCGCACCGCCGGGTGTCGAGGCGGTCGCCTTCCCGGATGTCGATCAGGACATCGTCGTCCCTGACATGCAGTCCGACGACCTCCTGGCCGAGGCTGACCGGCCCCTGGATCCGCTCGGCCAGCCGCCGGGTGAACTGGTCCATGCCCCCTTCCAGGCGGACCAGCTCCGGGCTGATCTCGCACAGGATGTCGTCGACGAACCGGTTGAGTTCCCCGTTCCGGCCGGGCCGGACCTCGGGATGCGCGGCGAAGAACGCGGACAGATCGACCTGGTTCTTGGCTCTGCCACGCAGAAACGGGCTCAGATCGATGCGCTCGACCTGGTCGAGCAGCTCCAGGCTGAACTCGTCCCGCAGATCGCCCCGGAAGTCGCGCGGGGCGATCGCGGTGCCGACCGCCATCAGCCAGGCGCCGAACAGGATGGTCTGCTCGCTGTAGCGGTGCCCGGCCAGGCTGTGGCGGAACTTCTCCACCAGCGTGCCGGCCGCGTCCCCGACCCGGACGTAGCCGTCGCCGGTGGTGTAGTAGGTCTCGTCCTCCGAGAACAGCGTGCTGAAGTCGCGGACCTTGTCGGTCAGGCCGAGTTTGGTGATGTAGGCCATCGCGAGCCGGTGCTTGGCAGGAATGCGCATGGCCCCCAGTTCGACCAGCGGAGCGGCGGGACCAGCCCGAAACCGGTGGGTGTGCACGCGCCCGCCAACCCGGCCGCTGCCTTCCAGGATCTCGACGTGATGTCCCAGGTCCTCCAGTTCGCACGCCGCGACCAGCCCGGCGACTCCGGCGCCGATAATGGTGACCATCTTGGTGGTGGATGTCGAAAAACGATCTCGCTCGGAAATGATGTTCGACATTTCGGTGACCCCCTGAGCCGAATCCAGTCGACACGTTACCGCGCGGCTCAGCTCCCGTCTCCCCCTTATTCCCGGCCTCGGGTACAGCCATTCGCGCAAAGGTCCTCCAGGCCGGATTCCTGCGTGTCCGCAAGGAGTTTCCGGCGACAAATCCCGGTATGACCGGTCGCCTTTCCCGCCGATATTTCGGCTTCGCACGAGGTGCGGCGTCCGGTTTTCCCGGCGGCGTGCCGCGGGGGCCGGTTACCTTCGGGGCGGCTGTGCGGCAACGGATCCAGCTCATTGCGCCATCCGGCCGAGATCTCCGTTCGCGCCCGCGGATACCCGCTCCGCGACATCGAGTTCGGCCTTCACCGTGATTTCTTTTCGCCATGAGCGACGAGAATGAACATATCGGCCTCGTTCCTCGCTTTCGCTCACGGCTCGGCATCCGCAGCGTCCGAACCGGAAACCCGTTGGGCTTTTCGTGCCGTATCGACCTGTTTGTCGATTCGAGGAGCGTTTTCACCGGCGCAACGACATCGGAAGTCATGCGGCCGCAGGCTGGATCTCGGCCTGGGAATCCGTGGTGGTCCCCGTCGAGCGGGCTTTCACGACGAGGACGGCGAGCGCGCTGAACAGCACCGCGGCGACGACACCGATGACGTTGACGCCGCTGGTGAAGGCGTCCTTCGCGGTGTGCAGGAGCTCAGCGGCTTCCGTGGGCGGGAGTTGCCGAGCCGCGGCGGTCGCCCCCGCGAGAGTCTCCCCCGCGGCCGCCGGCGCGCCCGCCGCGACGGCGTCGGCCATCCGGCCGCCGTAGACGCTCGCCCCGAGGACGCCGAGCAACGCCAAGCCCAGTGAGCCGCCGAAGTAGTTGCCCGTTTCGGACATGGACGCCGCCGAGCCCGCCCGCTCGACCGGCACGGAGCCCACGACCAGCCCGGTGCCGAGGGCGAACAACGGGCCCGTGCCCAGCGCGAGGACGGCGATGCCGACCATGACCAGCGGCAGCCCGTGCACGCTGTCGACCAGGACGAGCAGGACCGAACCCAGCACGGACACCGCCAGCCCGGCGGCGATCGCGGTGGACGGCTTCAGCCAGCGCGTCAGCCCGGGTGCGGCCATCGTGCCCACGGCGACGGCCAGGCCCATCGGCGCGAACAGCACGGCCGAGGCCAGCGCCGAGAAGCCGAGCACACTCTGCAGGTACTGGGTGACCATCAGGCCCGTCCCCGCCATCGCGACCCCCGCGAGCACCAATGCGACCAGCACGGCGGTGAACGGCCGGTTGCGGAACAGCCGCAGGTCCAGCAGCGGCGTGTCGAGCTTCAGCTGACGCCGGACGAACACGGCCCCGACCGCCAGGCCGGCCACGATCGCCGCGAGCGGCACGGCCAGGTCGTGCGGGCCCTCGACGGTCAGCCGCTTGAGGCCGTAGATCGTCAGCAGTACGGAGACCAGCGACAGCCCGACGCTCGCGAGGTCCAGCCGTCCGGGCTCCGGAGCGCGGTACTCGGGCAGCACCATCGGGCCGACGATCAGCAGCAGCACCATCACCGGCACCGCGATCAGGAACACCGAGCCCCACCAGAAGTACTGCAGCAGGAACCCGGCGAGGACCGGGCCGAGCGCGCCGCCGGCGAACTGGCTGGTCGCCCACACCGCGATCGCCCTGCCGCGCTGCCGTTCGTCCCGGAACATGCTGCTGATCAGGGCGAGCGTCGACGGCGTCAGGGTGGCACCGGCGATCCCCAGCAGACCCCGCGCGATGATCAGCATCTGCGGATTCGCCGACCACGCGGCCACGATCGACACGGCCGCGAAGGCCGCCGCGCCGATCAGCAGGAGCCGACGGCGGCCGATCCGGTCGCCGAGTGTGCCCATGGTGATCACGAAGCCGGCGACCAGGAAGCCGTAGCTGTCGGTGATCCAGAGTTGCTGGGTGCTGTCGGCGCCCAGATCCGCGCTCACGCGCGGGAGCGCCAGGAACAGGGCGGTCATGTCCATCGCCACCACCAGCGTCGGCAGGACCAGCACCAGCAGTCCCAGCCACTCGCGCCGGCCGGCTGCTCGCGTGTTGTTCATATCGGCTTCCTCACTCGGTCGGGTACCTTCACCGCCTGGTCGTGGCCGCCGCCGCGTTCTTGACATCGGGCCGTGCGAAAGTCGGACGGAAATTTCCCGCGGGGGATGTCAAGGCGAGGCCCGCGGCTTCGACCACTGGGCGAAAGGCCCGAGGGGCCACCGAGAACTACCAGGGAGTAGCAATGAAGTTCCTGCTGATCATGCACATGAACCCCGCCGTGTGGAACGCGCTGACCGAGGAGGAGCGCACCGAGGTCATGGAGGGGCACGGCGCGTTCATCGACACGATCAAGAACTCCGGCGAGATGGTCATGACCCAGGCGCTGGCCGATCCGTCGCAGAGCGCGGTCGTCCGCGTCCGCGGCGGGCAGCCCGTCGTCACGGACGGTCCCTACCTGGAGGCCAAGGAGTACCTCGGCGGCTTCTACTTCATCGAGTGCGCGAACAAGGAACGCGCCCTCGAACTCGCGGCGATGATCCCCGACGCGAAGGTCGAGGGCCTCGGCATCGAGGTCCGCGAGGTCGTCTTCTCCGACGGAGCCGCGACGAGCTGAAGTCGCGTATTGCCCGTGCCTGAAGGTCCGTGAAGGCCTCCTTCACAGCGGTGTTCCCGGGGTAGGGGGCCGTAAACGTACCACCGGGGCAACCAAAAAAGTCGCG